>JBKPLV010000308.1:0-2820 GCA_046731795.1 Actinomycetota bacterium
AGGCGGATGTTGAAGGGCGGGCGGTGGCGCTTGACGAGGTTCTGCTCGAGGTGGAGCGCCTCGGCCTCCGTCCGCGTGACGATCACCTCGACGTCGGCGACGCGCTCCACCAGCTGCGCGGTGCCGAGTCGCCCGTCGCCGCCCTGCTGGAAGTAGTTGCGGACGCGCGAGCGCAACGATTTCGCCTTCCCGACGTAGAGGACGTCGCCGTCCGCGTCGCGAAAGAGATAGACGCCCGAGCTTCGGGGAAGAGTCCGAAGCTTTCCTTCAAGGTTTTCTCGCATTCCAGGGCTAGCGTATCCCCGTGCGTCTCTCACTCCTGGCCGGTCTCGGAGCCCTCGTGGCTCTGGTCGCCCCTGGTCTTGCCCAGGCGGGGGCGGGACTGCTCGTGGGTGCGGTGGACGAGGACGTGCGCGCATCGTCGACGGTCGATGCCGAGGCGCGCATGGCTCAGGCCCGGCTCGACGGCTTCCGGGCCGTACGTGTCACCAGCTACTGGCGACCCGGCATGACCACACCGACCGACGACGAGCTACGCGTCCTCCAGAACGTCGGCGACGCGGGGTTCCGGAACGGCGTCGCCGTCTTCGTCACGGTCATGAGCCCAGGCTCGGCGACGACGCCGCTCACCGACACGGCGCAACAGGACTTCGCCTCCTACGCGACGGCGATCGTCCGTGCCGCGCCGTCGATCACGCGGATCATCGTCGCCAACGAGCCGAACCTCAATCGCTTCTGGCTCCCGCAGTTCAACCTCGACGGGACGAGCGCGGCGCCGGCTGCCTACCTCGCCCTCCTCGCCCGGACGTACGACGCGCTGAAGGCAGCTTCACCGATCGTCCGCGTGTACGGCGGCGCGGTCTCGCCTCGCGGAACGGATCGGGCGGACGGCATTCGCCCCACGCATTCGCCGACCACGTTCATCCAGCAGCTGGGCATCGCCTATCGCGCGAGCGGGCGGACCCGCCCCGTCATGGACGGTTACGTCCAGCACGTCTACGCCGACAACTCGAGCCAGTCCCCAACGGTCGCGCATCCGAGCACGACCTCGATCGGCGTCGCGGACTACGGGAAGCTCGTGGCGCTGCTCGCAGCGGCCTTCGACGGCACGGCGCAGCCGGGCTCCACGCTGCCGATCGTGTACGGAGAGTTCGGGGCCGAAACGCAGATCCCGGCCTCGAAGGAGACGCTCTACACCGGAATCGAGCCGTCGACCATCAAGCCGGTCGACGAGGCGACGCAGGCCAGCTTCTACCGGCAGGCGCTCGCGCTCGCCTACTGCCAGCCGAACGTCTCGGCGGTGCTTCTGTTTCCCGCCCGCGACGAGGAGGCGCACGCGGGGTGGCAATCGGGCATCTACTACGTCGACGGCACGCCGAAGACCAGCCGTCCCCAGGTCAGCGCCGCGCTGAAGCGCACGACGGGCGGCTCCATCAGCCGCTGCCCCGGCCTGCAACTGCCGGTGCACGCCACGCAGCTCCGCTTCGGCTCGCGCTCCGCGGCCAAACGCGGCGTCTTTCGTGCGACCTTCCGCTGCGACCTCGACTGCCGCTACTGGATGCGCCTCGAGAACGCCGTCACGCACGCGACGAAGCTGGCGACGCGCGGCTCGGCCGAGGTCGGCGAGCCGGTCACGGCTGACCTCGGGAGGCGTCGGCTCAAGCCCGGGAGGTACCGCTACACCATCCGGCTCGTGCACCCGGTGAACCCGGCGGCGCCGACGGTCAAGGCCGGCCCGAGCTTCGTTCTGCCGTAGCTCTAGTAGCGGTGCTCGATCCGCCAGACGCGGACGATCACGTACACGCACACGCCGAGGACTGCGACGATCGCGAAGGCGTCGCGGCTCTCCGGCAGGCCGTAGCCGACCGCGAGCCCGATCGCGACCACCGCGAGCACGACGGCTGCGTAGAAGAGCCTCCGGTTCCACTCCGACCACGCTTCGAGGTCTCCGCGTCGCTCCCGCCAGACCATGAACAGGAAGAGCGCGATCGCGAGGAAGAACGCGATCTGCAGGATGCCGCCGACGGTAGCGACGACGGGCTCGAGCGACAGCACGACGACGATCGCGGCGATGATCGCGACGATCGCGATTCCGCGGGCGAGCGGCGGGATGCGGTCCCAGAGATCCCTCATGACCCGGTCATGAAAGCGCGCACGGCGAGCCCGCCGGCGACGAGCGTGGTCACGGCGAACCAGAGGAGCCGCCTCGGCCCCGCCGCCGGCGCGTAGAACCAGGGGACGAGGACGAGGCCGAGCGCGATCGCGCCGTACGAGTAGTGGAGCTTCTCTGGCGCCCGCCGCCCGTCTGAGAGGAGCAGCAGGCCCGCCGCAGCCTGGGCGACGAGGAGCGTCTGCGCCAGCACGAGCGCATGCGAGACGAACGCTCCACCCGTTCCCGCACGACGGTACGCGAGGAAGCCCAGCAGGGCCGACCCGAAGCACACGACGATGACCGAGATCCCGAGCGCGACGTGGACGGCGAGCATCGCGGCGCACCCTAGCGACCTGGGCCTCGCCGACCCGTAGCTCTCACATGTTGGGCGGAGAGCCGACCCGGATCAGATTGCCGCTTGGATCGACGAGCGCGAACTCGCGCATGCCGTACTCCGTGTCGACCGGTGCTTGCAGTCGACTGCCGGTCGCCGGATCGGTCGCGACTCCGACTGCGTCCCACTCGCGATGGAGCGCGTCGGCATCGTCCGTGTAGACGTAGCAGGAGTGATCGGTCGTGAGCGGGTCGACCTCCTCGTCGCGATAGAAGTGCAGCTGGACGCTCCCGCGGCGGATGATCAGGTAGCCCCAGTCTTCGTGGCCGCCGGT
>JBKPLV010000309.1:0-7132 GCA_046731795.1 Actinomycetota bacterium
GTCGCGGATCTCATCGGCTACGGCTCGGCGACGGACTACGAGGGCTCCGGTGCTGCGACCGGCCTGAGCAATACGACCGCTGATCTGCGGGCCGGCGACGGCTGCACCGACACGGATGTCAACGAGAGCGACTTCGCGGGCGCAACTCCGGCACCGCGCAACTCGGCGACGACCGCCGCTCCGTGCTCAGGTGGACCTCCGCCACCGCCGGGCGACACGGCTTCGGCCGGTGCCGGGGTCGACATCGACATCCAATCCGTGTTGTCGATCGCTCTCGAGCGGCAGAACATCAGCTTCGGGAACGCGATGGCCGGCCAATCGCCCACCGCGGTGTCGGAGCGGGTCACCGTCTCGAACACGAATGCCGCGGGCTACGCGCTCACGGTTCACCGCTCCGCCTTCCACCCTGCTGACCTGCCACTCGGCATGACGGCCTCGGCGCCGAGCGGTGGCACGATCGGCGCTCAGCTCGCGGGGGGCGCAAAGGCGGCGATCCCGATCGCGCCCGCAGCCGACCTGCTCATCGGCACGACCGCCGCACAAAGCGCGGCCGGCGGAGACGCGTGGCCGACGAACGTCAGCTTCACCGCGCCGCTGCCGATCGTCCCACCGGGCCGGTACACGGCGACCGTCACGTACACGGTCATCGGGAGATGACGGCGAGGCTCCTCCGCGCCGCGGCCCTCCCGCTCGTGCTCGCGCTCGCGTCCGCTTCGGCGGGCGCGGGCGCGGCACGCCCGCCGGTGGCGATTACTGCGTCGCCGTCCCACGTGGACCTGGCGGGGAGCGGTCGAGCAAGCGTCCGCGTCACGAACAGCGGCTCGAGTGCCGTCGTTCTGGACGTCGCGCAGGCGGGCTTCGCGCTGGATCTCCGCGGACGGCCGCGTGTCGTGGCCCAGCGGGCGTCGCGGCGATCGGCCGCCGGTTGGCTCGCGTTTCGTCCCAGGCGACTAGTCCTGAAGCCGGGCGGGTCGGGATCGGTGACGATCGCGTCCGAGGTTCCTGCGCATGCGGAGCCCGGTGACCACGACGCGCTCGCTCTCTTCACGACACGACGCCGTGCGGAAGGCGGATTGGCGGCGCGGATCCGCATGGGTGTCGTGGTCGTGGTGCGGGCGCCGGGTCGGATCGTCAGGCACGTCGCGGCGCATGGCATGCGCGTTGTCGGCAACGGGCGCGCCCGCAGCCTCGAGCTGACGCTCGTGAATCGAGGGAACGTCACGGAGTCGTTCGCTCGGGCGCGGTCCGTGGTCTCGCTCGAGCGCGGCGGGCGTCGGCTCGCACGGATCCATGCCGACCCACGTGAGCTACGGCCGCGGACTCGCGGGGTGCTGGAGTTCCGCTACCGCGGGCCGCTCTCGGGGCCGGCGATCGCACGCGTCGACGTGACATCGGAGTCGGGTCAGGTGGTGCGACGCGCGTTCAGGATCCGGCTGTGAAGAGGCAACGGACTACCGCTCGTGTGGCGGGACGTCGCGAAGGGTTCCGACGAACGCCTCGATGTGGCCCGCCGTGAAGCTCGTATGGCGACGAAGCGAGCCCGCAGGATCGTGACCCAGCCCGGTCTCAGTGCCCCATGCGCCCTTGGGCCTGATCGGACGCGGCTGGAAGCCGCCGCCACAGTTGGGGCAGACGTCGTGCAGTACGTTGCCGACGCAGTCGGCGCAGAACGTGCACTCGTAGCTGCAGATACGCGCGTCGGCGGCGTCGGGAGGCAAGTCCCTGTCACAGAGCTCGCAGTTCGGTCGCAGTTCGAGCATGCGTGGGTTCGCTACGGACGTGCCGGGTCTTTCACGCGGGCCTCAGCCATCGCAGGCGATCCTAGTTCGCGTCGGATCGTAGGATTCGATCCGTGATCGATGAGGCCGGACGCTCGCGCTCGCTGGGCAGGTTGCGTGAGACGCTGGCGGCTCACAAGGTTTGGACGGTGATTGCGATCGTCGCGGCGATCGCACTCGTCCAGCTCATCGTCATGGGCGTCGGCTTTTAGCGGTGATTCGGGAGTGGATGTCGGACCGATAACCACCAGCCCGTAACGCCAAAGGGTGTCAATCCACGCGCTGGGGGTCGTCGGGTGCGATGTAGGCAAGCAAGGCAGCGAGCGGCCGAGGGATGCGATCCGGATCGAGAGCCTCGACCATCATCGGCGCGTGCCGCTCCTTGCCCGCGCTCGAGCCGAAGAAGCGGCGGAGCTGCGACTCCACCGGCCGACCTCGCCACTGCGGCTGTTTCTGGAACGTGCGGAAGGATCCGAGCTTTCTGGTTTTGGCGAGCACGCCCTCGACACCGGCGGCGCCGAGTGCGCGGATCAGCTCGCCCTCGAGATCGGGCTCGCACACGTAGAAGCCGAGGGCCTCGAGCTCGGCCCGAGTACGAGCCGGTCCGAGACCGGCACGTTCGAGCGCTCGGCCGAAAGGAGCCATCTCGCCCGCATCGCAGAGACCGGCTGTCCGAATGCCGGGATCGAGGCTGCTCAGGAACCTCCCGATCGCATGAGCGCCACCGAGGGACACGACGTCCACTCTCTCCACAACCAGGTCGCGACCGAGCTTCCGCGCGAGCGCCTGGACGGCTGCCTTGTCGCTTGGCCCCTCAACGAGGACGACCCAGTTCGCGTGCGTCGTGATCTCCACGGTGGGATATGTGTAGCGACCGGCCGGGTTCAGGCGATCTCGCGGAGGTCGGTCGCGAGCTCGCGCTCGAACGTCCGCAGCCGACTCCGCAGAGGCATCTTCGAGACTCTGCCGCTGCGCAGCGTGTCGAGGGCGCAGGCGAGGAAGCAGGCTGCTCCGAGGGATGTGTTCCAGGTCGCCGCGGCCAAGTCGAGCATCGAGCCGGTCTCGGGAACGACGAAGCCCGCAACTGCCGAGATGCCGAAGAAGACGCACCCGAGGAGGTTGACCGCGGGTTGCCACCAGCCCGAATCGCCGCGCACCGGCAGCCACCCGTGCCACTTCGCGCGGGGCGAGGCCCGGTAGGCGATCGCCCCCGAAATGAGGAAGCAGATGGATCCACGCCAATCGGGCCGCCAGACGAGTCGGTCGTAGTCGGGGCTCGTCACCGCGGTCTGCATCGCCTGGAAGGTGGTGACGTTGAAGAAAAGCGTTCCGGCGGACTGCACGATTGAGGACCACCACGCCGCACGGCCACCGTCGCGCTTGCCTCGCTCAGGCCAAGCGAGCCAACTCTGCAGCGCACCACCGATCGTGAACAGGATCGAGCCGACGAAGAACGTCACGGCGTCGGCGCTGCCGCCTACCAGGTGTGCATAGCCGGGGAGCGGGCCGATCAGGAAGCAGCTCGAACCGAGAGCGAACGAGAGGGCCATCCAGCGGCGACTGGTCATGGCCTGATTCTCGTCCGTCGAAGGCGTCCCCGGAACGACTGAATGCGTCCCCGGAACGACAAACGCTCCGACGGGCGGAGCGCTTGTCGAGGTGTCGGCCTGTGTCTAGCTGCAGCCGGTGTTGGTCCCGCAGTCACGGCACGTGTAGCACGAGCCCGTCCGCACCATTCGGCCGCCGCAACGGGCGCACTCGACGGCGTCCTCCCACTGATTGAAGAGGGCGGTCTGGCCCGGGGGCACCGGCTCGAGCACCGCGGCGGCCGCAGCTGCCGGCGCACCCGCCTCCGAGTACGCCGCCGCGAGCCTCGCCTTCACTTCTGGCGTCAGGATCCCCGCCTCCTCCTGCTGGTCGGCGGAGAGGAACTTCTTGCCCATCCAGCGGAAGATGTAGTCGACGATCGACTTCGCGACGCGGATGTCCGAGTCGTTCGTCATCCCCGACGGTTCGAAGCGCATGTGGCTGAACTTCGAGACGTACACCTCGAGCGGCACGCCGTACTGGAGCCCGAGCGAGACGGAGATCATGAAGGAGTTCATGAGGCCGGCGAGGGTCGTGCCTTCTTTCGCGATGTCGACGAAGATGTCGCCGGGGGTCCCGTCCTCGAAGAGGCCGACGTGGATGTAGCCCTCGTACTCGCCGACCTTGAACTTGCGTCCGACCTCGACGCGGTCGTCGGGTAGCCGGCGGCGCTGCGGGAGCGCGCCCCCCGGAACGGCCGCGACCGGCGCGAGCGTCGTCGCGCCCGCGTCGCCCTTCTTCGAGAGCGGCTGCGCGACCTTGCAGTTGTCGCGGTAGATCGCGATCGCCTTGACACCCAGCTGCCAGGACTCGATCAGGAGCTGCGAGATTTCGTCGACCGTGATCTCCTCGGGTAGGTTCACCGTCTTCGAGATCGCGCCCGAGATGAACGGCTGGACCGCGCCCATCATCTTCACGTGGCCCATGTAGTGGATCGCGCGGTCGCCGATCGCGCAGTCGAAGATCGAGTAGTGCTCGGTCTTCAGGTGCGGCGCGCCCACGACCGTGTTGCGCTCGTCGATGAAGGCGACGATCTCGTCACCCTCGGTCGGCGTGTAGCCGAGCTTCCCGAGCGCCATCGGCACCGTCTTGTTGACGATCGTGATCTCGCCGCCGCCGACGAGCTTCTTCGACTTCACGAGCGAGAAGTCGGGCTCGACCCCGGTCGTGTCGCAATCCATCATGAAGCTGATCGTCCCGGTGGGCGCGAGCACCGTCGCCTGGGCGTTCCGGAAGCCCGAGACCTCACCGCGCTCGAGCGCGTCGTCCCACGCTCGGCGAGCGGAGGCGAGCAGATCGTCGGGAACGGAGCTCGAGTGGTCGATGTTGCCCACAGCAGCGCGGTGCTTCGCAATGACGCCGGTCATCGCTGCGGCGTTCGGCTGGTAGCCCGCAAACGGGCCCATCCGCCGAGCGACCTCGGCCGACTTGCGGTACGCCCGGCCCGTCATGAGCGCAGTGATCGCTGCGGCGTACGCGCGTCCCTCGTCCGAGTCGTACGCGAAGCCGCGCGCCATGAGCAGCGCGCCGAGGTTCGCGTAGCCCAGCCCGAGCTGCCGGAACGCCTTCGCGTTGCGCCCGATCTCGGGCGTCGGATACGAGGAGTAACCCACCGCGATCTCCTGCGCGAGGAAGACGACGTCGACCGCGTGCTCGAACGCCTCGACGTCGAACTCGCCGTCCTCGCGGCGGAACTTCATGAGGTTCAGCGACGCGAGGTTGCACGCCGAGTCGTCGATTGACATGTACTCCGAGCACGGGTTCGACGCGTTGATGCGGCCCGTGTTCGGCAGCGTGTGCCAGGAGTTGATGGTCGTGTCGTACTGCACGCCCGGGTCGGCGCACTCCCACGCCGCCTCCGCGATCTGCCGGAGCAGGTGACGGGCGTCCGTCGTCTCGACGACCGAGCCATCGGTGCGCGCGGTGAGGCTCCACTCCTTGCCCTCGACGACTGCTTCCATGAACTGATCCGTCACGCGCACCGAGTTGTTCGCGTTCTGGTACTGGATCGAGGCCCAGTCTGGCGAGTTCAGGGACATGTCGTAGCCGGCCTGCTCGAGGACGCGTGCCTTGCGCTCCTCCTTGGCCTTGCACCAGATGAACTCCTCGACGTCCGGGTGGTCGACGTCGAGCACGACCATCTTCGCCGCGCGCCGCGTCTTGCCGCCCGACTTGATCGTCCCGGCGGACGCGTCGGCGCCGCGCATGAAGCTCACCGGCCCTGACGCATACCCGCCCTTCGAGAGCTGCTCCTTCGATGAGCGCAGCCGCGAGAGGTTGAGACCCGAGCCCGAGCCGCCGCGGAAGATGATTCCCTCACGCCGGATCCAGTCGAGGATCGACTCCATCGAGTCGTCGATCGAGAGGATGAAGCAGGCGCTGCACTGCGGCTCCTTCTCGAAGCCGACGTTGAACCAGACCGGTGAGTTGAACGACGCGTACTGGTTGACGAGGATCGCCTTCAGCTCGGCCTCGAAGGTGTCGGCCTCCTCGTCGGTCGCGAAGTAGCCCCCTTCCCTTCCCCAACCGCCGATCGTGCCGACGACGCGGCCGATCATCTGCTTGACGGAGTGCTCGCGCTCGGGGGAGGCCATGCGTCCGCGGAAGTACTTCTGCGCGACGATGTTCGTGGCGGTCTGCGACCAGAACTTCGGGAACTCGACGTCCTTCTGCTCGAAAGCAGGGCCGTCCTTGCCGGGGATGAACGCGTGGCGGAGCTCCCACTCGATCGCGTCGAACGGATCGACGCCGGGAACGGTGAAGTACCGCGTCGGAGCGACGCTCGTCTCGGCGTCGACGACGGTGTTCACGACCACGTCGGTCGCGTTCTCACTGACCTCTGCCTGCTCCACGGTTGCCATTGCGTCCTCCCGGACCGAGTTCGACATCACGTCCCCCCGCTCCGGCGAGCGATATTCGTCAAGCGAGCGGGCAAGGGACCGTAGGGAGCGGTCCTGACGGAAAATAAATGCGCAATTTGCAGGGAATTTGCCGTCGCCAACGTCCGAACAGTCTAGCTGCCCGGCGACGTGCGGCCGCGGGGCCGGGCGCTAGACGAGCGGGTTGTCGGAGTCGTCGACGTCGTCGACGTGCGCGGCCTGGCGGCGGCGGGAGACGTATCCCGCCCCACCCGCTGCGAGGAGAAGGAGCGACATTCCGCCGAGCACGAGGAGCGGAATCGGCACCGAGGACGTGGACGAGGCGTTGACGTTCGGGGTGGTCTCCTGAACCTCCGCGTCGCCGTCCCCAGGCTGTTCGTCGCCACCGTCACCCTCGGATGACTTCGTGCAGTCGTCCGGGGAGCCGTCCGCGCTCGGGTCGCACTTGCTGCCGTGGACGAGGTTGCCGCGCAGCGCCCCCGCGAGCGCGCGAGTGATGACGTCCTCGGCGTCGACGTACGGCCCGATGTCCGTCGGGATCCCGTCGATGGCCTCCTCATAGCAGTGGGGCGGGTAGAGCCGGTCGATCCGCCCGTTGTCGTACCAGTCGTTCAGCACCTGCTTGCCGCACTTCGTCGTCGCGCCGGCGGAGCCGGCGAACGAGAGGGCGGCCACCGCGCTCAGCACGAGCAGGAGCAGCACAAGGAACGTGCGGACGGAGCGGGCGCTTGTCACGAGTGAGATCTCACGGAAAGGAAGCCTGACAGCCTAGGCGTCCTGAGTCTTCCGGCGCGGGGTGAGCCGGTGGTGTGGGGAGAGTAAACGAATTGTTAGACGCACCATCGGCTAACCCTGCCTTGCCCGCAGCACGAGTACCCGCGAGTGCGG
>JBKPLV010000310.1:0-5356 GCA_046731795.1 Actinomycetota bacterium
CGCCCCGTTGACTTGGACGTCGATCGCCCCTTTGCCGGACACCGTGAAGCGGGCGGTCGAGGGAAGGAACCGCAGCGAAGCGGGTCCGCAACCTGCGCCGGTCTCGTCCACGACCGGATCCCACGACTCCTCGACCCGCCCGAGCCCGTGAACGTCGGCCGCGCCCTTCCGGGAGAAGCACCCCGTCGCCTGGGCCGGCGTGCCTGGGGGGCAGGCGCGGAAGTCGTCGGCGATCGCCACCTGCATGGTCAAGGTGAGCGTGCCGGCGGCGCTCCCTGACGCCAGCGGCGCGAGCGAGGCGCACACGACCGCCGCGCAGCCCGCACACACGTACGCCGCGCTCCAACTCCGAGCCCGATGCACGGCCTCGAGCATAGAGGACACCTCTTATGAAGCTCCAATGGCGGCGGTACCTGCCGCGGCCGGCGACTGAGCCGTCGCGCCTACGTCGCGCCCCGTCGAGGTCCGGCGGGGCGCGATCCGGGTTGGCGTAGCCGCCACCTGGAAAGAGTGACGGGACGGGCGACGCGGCTGTGCGCGCCTTGTCGGTCGTCGGTTGGCCGCTTCTGCTTGTCGCGAACGATCGGGTCGACGGGCCGAGGATTGAGGTGCTCAGCGAGCGAACGAGGCAGCGCAGTAGGCGGAAGCATCAGGTGCAGCTCCTTTCGGCTCGAATGCGTGTGCAACCGGTTGCAGGGAGGTGAAAAGAGAGAAAGTCATGCGGACTCCCGGACCACGAGCTCGGCGGGGATGGACACGTTGGTGACGAGGCCCGTGTGCAGGTGCTCCACGAGGTGCTCGGCGAGCAGCCTCCCTGCCAACGGCCCGTTCTGCCGAATCGTCGTGAGCGGTGGATTGCAGAAGCGCGCGACGGCGATGTCGTCGTAGCCGACGATCCCCACGTTTTCGGGCACTGCGCGGCCGCGCTCTCGCAGGACATCGATGGCGGCAATCGCGAGGACGTCGCTACAGGCGAACACTCCGTCGAGCTCCGGATCGCGCTCGAGGAGCTCCTCCATCGCGGCCCGGCCCGACTCCTCGGTCCAGTGCGTGCTCACGGCAAGTGCCGGATCCGGCTCGATCCCGGCAGCCCGCAGTGCCGCCTGGTACCCGCTGCGACGGCTCTCCACCTCGTTGTTCTCGTACCCGCCGAGGAAGGCAATGCGGCGTCGGCCGCGCTCGAGCAGGTGCTCCGTGGCCAGCCTGCCGCCGGTGACGTTGTCTCCGATCACCGTGCAGTAGCAGTGTCCGGGCGGTGCCCCCCAGAGGATGAACGGTGCCTTCAGCTCGACGAGCGTGTCGAGGTGCTGGTGCGTGCACGTGGCGCTGAGCAGGATGAAGCCGTCCGCCCGGCCGCTCTCGAGATAGTGAGCCGCCCACTCGGTGTCCTCCGGGTCGACGTGCACGATCAGCAGGTCGTAGTCGAGCGCGTGCAGCGCGCTCGAGACGCCGCTCTGCAGCTCGAGCATGAACGCATCCGGAACACTCGAGTGCGCCTTGTACGAGTAGGTGACGAACGCGACCGCGTGGCTCCGCTTCGTGCTCAGACGGCGGGCGGGGACGTTCATCTGGAACCGGTGCTGCTTCGCGATCGCGCGGATCCGCTCCTTGGTGTCCGCCGCGATCAGCGAGCTGTCGTTCAGGGCCCGCGAGACAGTCGCCTTCGACACGCCCGCCAGGCGGGCGATGTCGGCGATGGTCTGGACGGGCTCCTGAGCAGTCGTTTCTTGCAACCGGTTGCAAAGCGTACAGCCTCGCACACGCCCTGGTCAACCGCGCGTGAGTCACTCGTCCGCCAGCTCTCGGAGCCGCGTGACCGTTCGCCAGTTCCGGGCGGTCGCGGTCATGCCCAAACCCTTCCCTGCCAGGAGGACCGCGAGCTTGGAACGACCGACGCCGCTCGGATGCCACGCGTAGAGCTCGCGGCCCACGTGCTCGATGCGCTCTCCGTTCGCAGCCACCGAGTTGAGCTTTCGCAGAACCTCGGCCTTCGGAGCGGACTCGAGGAACGTCACCTGGTAGCGCTTCGGGTCGATGGCGATCTTCCCGAGCGGGTTGCGTTCGACGATCGCCGCGAGCTGCGCTCTCGTGCGCACGAGCACCTGGATGTCGAGGTCGAAGCGATCGGCGAGCACGCGCTCGACGGCGCTCGCGACCCGCTTCGCGGGCTTCCCGCTCGTGAGCACGACGTTGCCGCTCTGAAGGTAGGTCACGACGTCGCTGAAGCCGGCCTCCTCGAGCGCCTCGCGCAGCGCGGGCATGGAGACGCGGTTCCGTCCGCCGAGGTTGACTCCCCGCAGGAGGACCGCCAGACGCGCCACGCTGCGTGCCGTCAGCTCGCGGTGATGTAGTCGTTCAAGAACTGGATCTCGAACGTCTGCAGCTTCGACTTGAACTTCACGAGGTCGCCGATCGAGACGAGCCCGACGACGTTCCCCTCTTCGACTACCGGCACGTGCCGGATGCGACGGTCGGTCATGAGCGCCATGCACTCGTCGACGGTCGTCTCGGGACCGGCGACGACGAGCGGCGACGACATGATCTCGCGGACCGGTGCGGCCTCCGTGCGGCCCTCCAGGGTGACGCGGCGCAGGTAGTCGCGCTCCGTGACGATGCCGATGAACTCGTCGGCTTCCGTCACGAGCAACGACCCCACGTTGTTGTCCACCATCTGCTGCACGGCCTCCAGCACCGAGGCGTCCGCCGAGATCTCGAGCACGTCGCCGCCCTTCTCGTCGAGGATCTCCGCGAGCCGATTCATGGCGACGTCCTTACCCTGGAGCGGCGACGTTCACACCTGACAGGAGCTTGGTGGCGAGGTCGTCGAGGCGATGCCGCGCGTGGCGGTCGTACGCCTGCTCCAGGGCCCGGGCCTCCCGCGTGCGGTTGAAGTACGAGCCGGTGACGCCGTCGAGCTCCGGATCGGCCACGAGGCGCATCGTCGCCGCGACACCTGTCTCGAGCGAGTCGACCGGCGAGATCCCGGCCGCGAGCACCATCTTCGTCGGCATGTAGGTGCCGGGATGTAGGCAGTTGGCCGTCACGCCTCGGTCGCGGAGCGACTCGGCCTGGTCGAGCGTGAGCATCACGAGCGCCAGCTTGGCCTGGCAGTAGGCCTGCGTCCCGGTGTAGTGGCCCTCGAGCATGACGTCGTCGAAGTCGATCGGCGCCTGGCCGGCCGAGGACACGTTGACGATGCGTGCCGGCGCCGAGCGAACCAGCAGCGGCTCGAGCAACTGCGAGAGCAGGAACGGCGCGAGGTACATGACCGCGAACCGGAGCTCGTAGCCGTCCTTGCTCACCTCCCGACTGCCGTTCGCAGTGCCGATGCCGGCGTTGTTCACGAGCACGTCCAGCCGGTCTCGCTCGTCGAGGATGCGCGCGGCGAGATCGCGCACCTCGGCGAGCGAGCTCAGATCGGCGAGATAGAACGCGAGGCGGTCGCTGCCCGTGGCATCCGCGATCTCGCTCATCGTCTCCTCGCCCTTGACGGGATCGCGACCGTGCAGGAGCACGGTCGCCCCCTCAACGGCGAGCTCGTGCGCGAGCGCGCGCCCGAGCCCGTCCGTCGATCCCGTCACGAGGACTGTCTTGCCGTCCATGCGGGCCATCAGGCGGCCTCCTCGAAGGCGACGTTCGGCTCCTCGTTGAGCACCGTCAGGTCAGCCTCACGCGGGCGGCGCGGCTCGATGAACGCCGCGACGAGCACTGCGCCCATGATGGCAAGCCCGGCGAGCACTGCGAACGAGACGGCGAACCCGTGCGTCAGAGCGGCGCCTGCGGCGGCCGCACTCCGGCCCGAGGCCGCGCCGTTCGACGCAGTGATCGCGATCGTGCTCACCGCCGCGAGGCCGACCGCGCCGCCGATCTGCCGGCTCGTGTTGATGAGCCCTGAGGCGACGCCCGCGTCCGCACTCTCGACGCCGGTGAGACCGGCGATCGTCATCGGGACGAACGTCAACGCCAGCCCGATACCGCTCAGCAGGAGCGCCGGGAGGACGTCCTCGAGGTAGTGGCCGTCGGCCGGAAGGCGCGCGAAGTACGCAAGCGCGACCCCAGCGAGGACGAGCCCGGTGGTCAAGACGGGGCGGACGCCGATCCGCGTCACGAGCGTCTGCGCGACGTTCGATACGACGATGATCGTCAGCGTGATCGGCAGGAACGCGAGCCCGGTCTGGACCGGCGAGAAGTCCAGGACCTGCTGCAGATACAACGTCAGCAGGAAGAACTCGGAGAACGCGACTGCCGCGACGAGCACCGCCGTCGCATTCGCGACTGCGAGCGTCCGCAGCCGGAAGATGCGGAGCGGCAGGAGCGGCACCCTCGTCCGCAGCTCGACGGCGAGGAAGGCCGCGATCAAGAGTGCCGAGCCCGCGAGGAGCCCGAGCGTCGACAGCGTCAGCCAGCCGTCCTCGGTCGCCCGCGTCATCGCGTACACGAGCAGCATGACGCCCGCGGTCACGGTCGCGGCGCCAGCCACGTCGAAGTGGCGATGCCCGACCTGCGCCCTGCTCTCCGCGAGCAGCCACGGCGTCAGCGCCATCACGGCGAGTCCGACCGGGATGTTGATGAAGAAGATCCACGACCAGTCGAGGTACGACGTGAGCACGCCGCCGAGGAGCACGCCGGCGGCAGCGCCGCTGCCGGAAGCCGCACCCCAGATGCCGAGAGCGAGGTTGCGCTCGCGGCCCTCACGGAAGGTCGTCATCAGGATCGAGAGCGCGGCCGGAGCGAGCAGCGCACCGCCCAGTCCCTGGAGCGCCCGCGCTCCGATCAGCGCGCCTTCCGACCAGGCGAGGCCCGACAAGAGCGAGCTTGCCGTGAACAGCCCCATGCCGGCGAGGAACACGCGGCGACGGCCGAAGAGGTCGGCGAGGCGTCCGCCGAGGAGCAAGGCGCCGCCGAAGAGGATCGCATAGGCCGTTATGACCCATTGCAGGCTCGCTTCCGAGAAACCGAGGTCGTCCTTGATCGACGGGAGCGCGACGTTCACGATCGCGACGTCCAGGATCACCATGAACTGCGCTGCGATGACGATCGCGAGAGCGCCCCAGCGCCTCCTGTCCCGTACTGCCAAGTTCGAGGCAGAATCCATCAATCGTCTCCTCTAATCGTTGGGGTTTCCTACGATAGCACACACCAACGCTATGGCAAGCTACACTTCCCCTCGATGACGACGACCGACGAATCCAGCGTTCTCGCGCCGATACTCGCGGGGCCTCCGAAGGCCCTGGTCTCGAGCGCGCCGCACCTCATGAAGCGCCTCGCGATGCTGCAGAAGGACCGCGCGATGCAGGCGTTCGAGGAGACCGGGCTGAACCCGTACCACTTCGCGGTGCTCACGCTCCTCGAGGAG
>JBKPLV010000311.1:0-4639 GCA_046731795.1 Actinomycetota bacterium
CGCCTGAGGAGGGCGACTTCCGGGGGCTGCTCGCAGCGAGGCTCCGAAAGATCCTCCTCGAGCTCGAGAAAGCCGGACCGGTTTCCGCCGCGGTAACCAAGGCGATGCGTGCACTGAAAGCCTTCACGCTCCAGTTGCCCGACGGATCGCAGGTACGTCTAGACGTCGACGCACTCGTTGGAGAAGCAGACTCCGGCAACCTCAGCGATGACGTGACCGATCTGCTCGTCGCGACCGGCGTCGCCGCCAAGGAACGGTCCCGCGGGGTCCTGCTCGCGATCGATGAGGTTCAGTACCTCGAGTCCGACGAGCTCGCCGCACTCATCACGGCCATCCACCGGACGACCCAACTGAATCTCCCCGTGATGCTCGTCGGCGCAGGCCTGCCGCAGCTTCCCGGCCTCGCAGGCGACGCGAAGTCCTACGCTGAGCGACTTTTCGAGTTTCCAATGATCGGCTCACTATCCGAGTCGGATGCTCGAGCCGCTCTGTCGATTCCAGCCGAAGACGCGGGCGTCCGATTCGAACGCACGGCCCTGGACGAGATCGTGGCAGTCTCCGAGGGCTATCCCTACTTCCTCCAGGAGTGGGGGTACCACGTCTGGAACGTTGCCGCAGCGTCACCAATCAGAGCCGAAGACGTAGTGCAGACGAGCTCGATCGTGCAAGAGCAATTGGATCGCAACTTCTTCCTCGTTCGGTTCGACCGGCTGACGCCGAAGGAGAAGGAGTACCTGTTCGCCATGGCCGCACTTGGCGCCGGTCCACATCGCTCCGGCGACATCGCAGCCAGACTTGGCGTCAAGGTCGAGTCCGTCGCGCCGCGCCGTTCAGGCCTGATAACCAAGGGGATGATCTACAGCCCTGCGCACGGGGACACTGCTTTCACGGTGCCGCTATTCGATGGGTTTCTGCGACGGACACAGGCCGACGCATAGTTGTCGGGTGCATCGACGCCCGACACGGTCCGGTAGAGACTTTCAGTAGAAACGGCCCGGAACCCAAGGGCCCGAGCCGTTTCTCCTAGAAGAGCTGGTTCTCGCCGCCGAAGATGGCGGACACCGAGTCGTCGGCGAACACGTTCATGATCGTCTCCGCGAGGAGGCCGGAGACCGTCAGCACGGTCAGATTCTTCGGCTTCGCGCGCGCGTCGATGGGAACGCTGTCGGTCACGACGATCCCGGCGATGTCCTCTGCGGCGCCGAGCTGCTGAAGCCCCTCCTCGTTCAGCAGGGCATGGGTGACGTAGATCCATACCTCGCGCGCGCCCTGCTCACGTAGCGCACGAGCCCCGGCGATGAGCGTTCCTCCGGTCGTGGTGACGTCGTCGCCGACGATGCAGATCTTGTCCCGCACGCTGCCCGTCACCTCGGTGACGAACACCTGGTCCTGACCGATCCGGGTCTTGTTCATGATCGCGAAGTCGGCGTCGAGCATGTGCGCGAAGCGCACGGCGTACTTGGCGCGCCCGGCGTCGGGCGCAACCGAGACGACGCCGCTGCCCGAGAAGCCGAGGTCGCGGAAGTGCCGGGCGAAGAGCTGCTGCGCCGTCATGTGATCGACCGGGATCGTGAAGAACCCCTGGATCTGACCCGCATGCAGATCCATGGTGAGCACGCGATCTGCCCCGGCTCCCTGGATCATGTCGGCGAGCAGGCGGCTCGAGATCGGCTCGCGCGGCTTCGCCTTGCGGTCCTGCCTCGAGTACGGAAACCAGGGGATCACCGCCGTGATCCGCTTCGCCGACGCAAGTCTGGCCGCCTGGATCATGAAGAGCAGCTCCATGATGTTCTGGTCGACAGGGCGACAGCCCGTCTGGACGAGGAAGAGGTCGGCGCCTCGAATCGACTCGCAGTAGCGACAGTAGGTCTCCCCGTTCGCGAACGTCGTGAGCTCGATCTCGCCGAGCTCCACCCCGAGTCGCTCGGCGATTCGCGAGGCCAGCTCGGGATGCGACCGGCCTGCGAACACCATGAGCCGCTTCTGCGGCGTGAGTGGCAGCGCGTGCCCCGTCGACATCACGACGCCGGGAACGCTCGTCTCGAGGCCAGGAAGCGTCTGCTCAATCGTTCCGCTCTCCACCGCGCCCTTCCTTGTTCACCTGCTTCACCCGGGCGATCGCCAGCGCACCCGGAGGTACATCCTCTGTGATCACGGAGCCGGCTGCAATCCATGCGTCGTCGCCGATGGACACGGGGGCGACGAACGTATTGTCGACGCCCGTCCTGACGTTGCGTCCAATCGTCGTCCTGTCCTTCACGCGCGTATGTGCCTGATTCGCGGTGATGTTCCCCGCCGCGACGTTCGTGTCCGGCCCAACGTCCGCGTCTCCGAGGTACGTGAGATGCGGCACTTTGGTCCTTTCCCCGATCTGCGAGTTCTTGATCTCCACGAACGTGCCGGCCTTTGCCCCTGCCTCGAGGACGGTTCCCGGCCGCAGGTAGCAGAACGGCCCGACCAGCGCTCCCTCGCCCACGACCGCGTCGACGATCACCGCGTGCGGGCCGACCTCTGCGCGTGCCGCGATCGTGGAGGCGCCGCGGATGAGGGTGAAGGGATGAACCACCGCGTCCGGCTCGAGCGTTGCTTCGGCGTCGATCCACGTGGTCGCCGGGTCGACGATGGTCACGCCCGCGAGCATGTGCGCCTCGTTGATGCGATCCCGTAGCGCCGCGGCCGCCGAGGCCAGCTCGGCTCGTGTGTTCACGCCCTCCGTCTCCACTGGGTCGTCTCCCTTGTGCACCGCCACGCGCTCGCCGTCGGCGACGAGGATGGCCACGGTATCGGTCAGATAGAGCTCGCCCTGCACGTTGTGCGGCTCGAGCCGCTCGAGCACCGGCCACAACCTATCTGCCCGGAACACGTAGATCGACGAGTTCACCTCCCGCACGGCGCGCTGCTGGTCGGTCGCGTCGCGATGCTCGACGATGGCAGCGAGGTCGCCGTCGGGCAGCCGGAGGATGCGGCCGTACTGCTTCGGGTCGTCTGGCTCGAACGAGAGGACCGTCGCCGCGACGTCACCGGCGCGATGAGTCTCCAGAAGATCAGCGAGGAGCTGCGCCGTCAGCAGGGGAGTGTCCCCGGAGAGAACGAGCACGTCGTCCACTAGCCCCTCAAGGGCGGCGCGCGCGGAACGCACCGCGTCCCCCGTGCCGAGCGGCTGCTCCTGAACGGCGACGGTCCGACCGTCGAAGTCCGCTGCCGTCGTCGGCGACGCGACCACCACGACGCGCTCGACGCCAAGAGGCGCGGCCGAGGCAAGCACCCAGTCGACCATCCTCCGTCCGAGAATCGGGTGGAGGTGTTTGGGCAGGTCCGAGCGCATGCGCGTGCCGAGGCCAGCCGCCATCACGACGGCTCCGAGCCTCCTCGTACCGTTCGCCGTCATGGAGGCTGGGGCGCCAGGATTCGAACCTGGGATCACGGGACCAAAACCCGTTGCCTTACCGCTTGGCTACGCCCCAGAGCGAAGTGCATCTTGCCACTCGCGCTCAGCCGGCGGACGCGAGCGGTCGTGTCACGAACGTCCGGCCCAGGGGTGCGAGCCGTTCGGCAGCCGACGCGGCGGTCGCCTCGTCCTCGAAGAGGCCGTAGACCGTCGGCCCTGCTCCCGACACGTCCGCCCGGAACGCACCGGCGGCTTCCAGCTCGGCGCTCAGCGACGACGAGGCCAGGTCGTTCGGCGGAAGAGCTGCGAGATCGCGTGGCTCGACCACCGAGGCGAGCGCCTTGCCCAGGACGACTGCCCGCGCTTCGAACCCGGCCGCGCCGTCACGCGCGTCGAACCGGGCGTAGACGGCGCCCGAGGAGGCCTTCGACTCGCCGTGCGGGACGACGAGCACGATCGCGTACCCGCTCGGGAGCTCGAGGTCCGTCAGCTCGCTGCCGTCGCCAGTGGCGACCTTGGCGCCTTGCTGGAGGAAGAACGGGACGTCCGCGCCCATCCCGGCCGCGAGGAGCTGGAGCTCATCGGTGTCGAGCGGAGTGTCGAGTGTCTCGTTTGCGAGCGCGAGCGCCGTCGCGGCGTCGCTGCTCCCCCCACCGAGGCCCGCCGCGACCGGAATCCGCTTCTCGATGTGCGCGTGCCATGCGGTCCCACTCGTTGCCCGGGAGAGGGCTGCGAGCGCCGCGGTGACGATCGTGTCGTCGACGAACCCGTCGACCGCGAGCTCGTCGGCAGGTGTCAGCGTGATCGTGTCGTGGAGGTCGATCCGCTGGAGCACCGTGACGACCTCGTGCTTGCCGTTCGCGCGGAGCGGACCGACGACGAGCCCGAGGTTGATCTTCGCGAATGCAGGCGCCGAGCTCACCGCAGCGCCTCCGCCAGCGCCACGAACTCGGCCGGCTCGAGCTCCTCGGCGCGCGCATTCGCCGCGTGCCCCAGCGAAGCGAGTGCTGTTTCGACCCGCTCACGGGACGCGAGCCCGGAGAGCGCGACGGCGTTCGCGGCGGTCTTCCGTCGGTGCCCGAACGCGGCCTCGACGACGGACCGCACGTCCGCGATCGGCGCAACCGGAGCGCGCTCGAAGGCGACGAGCGCCGAGTCGACGCGTGGCGGTGGGCGAAAGACCGTCCGCGCGACGGGATGGAAGCCTGTCCTCCGCGCCGAGAGCTGGACGAGGACCGAGACCGCGCCGTA
>JBKPLV010000312.1:0-4249 GCA_046731795.1 Actinomycetota bacterium
GCGGCGAGCGGCTCACCGACCTTTCCTCGGAGGCATGACTGGAACCCGTAGGCGGTGATACGGTCGCCCCGGAGTGGTGGCAACCGAGACGAAGAAGCAGCGCCCCATGGCGGCTCGGTTCCCGGATAGCCCAGTCAACGACGATTCGTGTGCAGTCTGAACAGCGCTGGAGTGGAGAGTCGCGATGAGTGAATACGTGATCAAGCCGCTAGACGCGTCGACCTGGGATGCCTTCGCCCGCCTCGCCGAGAAGCACAACGGCATGGGGTTTGGCGGTTGCTGGTGCACCTGGTTCCACACGCGCGAGGGAAGGCCCGAGGGTCTGAAAGGCCGCCCCTGGAAGGAGCTTCTCGTCCGCGAGGGAAAGGCTCACGCCGCGTTGGTCTTCGACGGGGACGCTGCGGTGGCGTGGTGCCAGTACGGCTCGCCGGACGAGCTCACGAACATCATGCACCTGAAGGACTACGAGAAGAACCGCACGGAGGAGCTGCCCGACTACCGCCTCACGTGCATTTTCGTCGACCGCGACTACCGCCGGACGGGCGTCGCCGGCGTTGCGCTGCGCGGCGCGCTCGAGCTGATCGCCGAGGCAGGCGGTGGCGTCGTCGAGGGTTATCCGCAGGACACGCAAGGGAAGAAGATCTCGGCCAAGTTTCTCTACAACACGACGCGCAGCCTCTATGAGCAGACCGGCTTCACCTACCTGCGACCCAAGGGCAAGAATCACTGCGTGATGCGCCAGGCGGTTCCACCCGCCTGAGCGCCTGATAGTTGCCGGAGCGAGATCCACGATGAGCGGCCGGAGTACAGCGGCCGGGACTTGCCCGCGTTCGTCCTCGATCTCGACGGGAACAACGTCGAGGCCGTGTTCCACGGCCCGCACGCCCTCGCTGGTGGTTCTCAGGAGCTGTAGTAGGCGAGGAAGACGAGCGTCACGACGATCACGAAGACGATCCCCACGCCGATGCCGACGGCCACCGTGAGGATGAGCGGCGTCGCCGCGCTGTCGCCCTCCTCCACCACGTGCTCGAGACGCTTGATCTCGGCGATCGGGTGGTGCGCGAGTCGACCCGCCTCTTCCTTGATCTCGTCCGCGAGGAGGTCGGTGCCCTGCCGTTCTTGGGGAAGTCCTTCCACCAAGCCTTCTACATACCCGGGACGCGGACATTCGATGCGTGGTCGCCAGGTTTCGGCCTCGTGACGGCTGTCTACAAACACCACGTGCAGGAGCTGCGACCGGGTCTGTGGCACTGGCGGGCACCCCACCCCGAGTGGCGCTCGAGCGAGCCCTGGGACAAGAACGTCTCCTCGTACGCGATCGAGGACGGCAGGCGCCTGCTGCTCTTCGACCCAATCGCGCCGCCGAGCGAGATCCAGACGCGTGCGGCCGAGCGCGAGACGGTCGTCGTGCTGACCTGCCCGTGGCACGAGCGAGACACGCGGAGCCTCGTCGAACGGCTGGGCGGTCCCGTGTACACGCCTCGCCCCGACACCGCCGAGGATCTGCTCCGCATGTACGACTTCACGGCGCCGGAAGGCTGGATCAGCCCGGACGTCCGCTGGCTCGCCGAAGGCGAGGCCGGCGAAGCGCACTGGTACTCGGCCGGGGATCGGCTGCCGGTCGGGGTCGAGGCGTTCTCCGGTCAGAAGCCGAACGACGCGGTGCTCTGGGTCGAGAGCCACCGAGCGGTCGTGGCGGGCGACACGCTCGTCGACTTCGGCAGCGGCCTCGAGCTCAACAGCCGCTGGCTGGAGCAGCAGGGCGCCACGCGCGAGCAGGTGGTCGAGGGCCTGCGCCCGCTGCTCGAACTACCCGTCGAGCACGTCCTCGCCGCGCACGGTGGGCCGTTCGACCGGGACGCCCTCGAGCGGGCGCTCGCAAGCTCCTAGCGCGGGTCAGCTCAGCCGATAGACGATGCGGCCGCGCGTCAGGTCGTACGTCGACAGTTCGATGCGGACGCGGTCACCCGGGAAGACCCTGATCCGGTAGCGCTTCATCTTCCCGCCCATGTAGCCGAGCGCCTCGTGCCCGTTGTCGAGCTGCACGCGGAACATCCGACTGCGTAGGGCCTCGATCACTTCACCCTCGACCTCGAGCTTCTCGTCGTTGTCCTTCACGGCTGCTCCCAACCTCGGAATGTCGCGCCGTGACCGCCGATGCGGTCACGGCGCAGGAGTCTGCTACGACGCGACGGGGATGACGTTCGTCGCCTCGGGGCCCTTCTGACCCTCGCGCGGCTCGAACTCGACACGCACACCCTCGGCCAGGGTCTTGAACCCATCGCCGGAGATGTTGCTGAAGTGCACGAAGAGATCCTTGGATCCCTCGTCAGGGGTGATGAAGCCGTACCCCTTGCTGTCGTTGAACCACTTCACGGTTCCGGTTGCCATAGAAAAACACCTCCCTCACCTACTCACGAACGGGTAAGGAAAGCGCACGCGCAAACCGGACTCGCTCTGGATTTCGGGTGCACCGTAGCAGGACGGGGCCAACTAGGATCGAGTCGTGCGCGAGCTGGCAGCCGGACTGTGGCACTGGCAGGCGCCCCACCCCGAGTGGGAGTCGAGCGCGCCGTGGGACCAGAACGTCTCGTCATACGCAATCGACGACGGCGAGCGCCTCCTCCTGTTCGACCCGCTCGCTCTGCCGAGTGAGATCGAGCGCCTTGCGACGGAGCGGGACGCGGCGATCGTCCTCACGGCACCATGGCATGAGCGCGACACGCGGGCGCTCGTCGAGCGGCATGGGCTGCCTGTGCACACGCCGGCCCCGGAGAGCGCCGAGGATCTCATGCAGAAGTACGGGCTCACGGCCGAGCAGGCGGGCGACGGCAGCCCCGATCTCGACTGGCTGGTCAAAGGCGGCGGAGGCGACGCGCGCCTGTACTCGGCCGGCGATCGACCGCTGATCGGCGTCGAGGCGTTCCCGAGCAGGGAGACGAACGAGGCCGTGCTCTGGATCGAGCCGTACCGAGCCGTGATCGCGGGCGACACCCTCGTCGACTTCGGTCAGGGCCTCGAGATTCCGCTCCAGTGGCTCCGCGAGGGCGTGACGCGGGAGCAGGTGGTCGAGGGGCTCCGACCGCTCCTCGACCTCCCCGTCGAGCACGTGCTCGCGACACACGGCGGCCCCACCGACCGCGCCGCGCTCGAGCGCGCGCTCGCCTGACCCGTCGCCTACTGGTCGTCCGGCCGCTCGATCGTCGCAGGCATCGCCAACCAGCGATGCCGGCGCGAGTCGTAGCCCGACTCCGTCGGCGCGGGGAATGACGGATCGGCGAACGATCCGACCGAGACGACGACGAGGTCGGGCTCGTCCGGCTCGGTGTAGAACACGTTCGAGCCGCACTCCGGGCAGAAATGGAAGTCGTGCGGCTTCCGGTCCGCCTCGTCGGAGATACGCCGGTACGTCTTATAGAGGCCTATCACCTGCACCTGCTCGAGCGTGAACGCGGCCTGCATCCCGAAGGCGCTTCCGGTCCTGCGCTGGCACGCGAGGCAGTGGCACATGCCGACGACGAACGGATCGCCCTCGGCCTCCAAGCGGAGCTGTCCGCAGTGACATGCCGCCTCTCTCGTCGTCATCGTCTCAATCTAACCGCGGTTCGGCGGCAGGGAACCCGAGGCGGCACACGTATAGCGTGGTCGTGTGGCCGAGCGGGTCCTCACGCTGCGAGAGCTGAATCGCGCGACGCTCGCGCGCCAACTACTGCTCGAACGGAAGCGCCTTTCGCCCACGGACGTGATCGAGCGACTCGTGGGGATGCAGGCGCAGTGGCCGCCCGCTCCGTACGTCGGAATCTGGACGCGAACCACGAGCTTCCGCCGCGAGGCACTCGAGTGCGAGCTCGCGAAGGGCACGGTCGTCAAGGCGACGGTGATGAGGCAGACGCTTCACCTCGTCACGCCGAGGGATTACGCGGTGATCCGCGCGTCGATGAGCGAGACGAACTTCCCGTGGGAGACGACGCTCGCGAAGGAGCTCGCGCCCTCCGTTCGCGCGCTCGCCGACGGCGGGGCGGTGACTGGAGCCGAGGGGCTCGCATTCGTCGAACGCGAACACGGCCTCACGGGCATCCACGCCCGGCGTGCATTCCGAGCGGCGCGGAACCGCGCGCATCTCGTCCACCACCACGAGTCCGCGCTCTTCCGGCCTCGCTCGAAGGGCGTGTTCGTCCCGCTCGAGGAGCCCGAGGCGCACGATCCGACCGAGGCGCGCGCGGAGCTCTTCCGTCGCTACCTCCTCGCG
>JBKPLV010000313.1:0-2636 GCA_046731795.1 Actinomycetota bacterium
GCGGACGATGTCCGCGAGCGCGGTCACGGTCGAGCGGTCGTAGCGAGAGAGGCCCGAGCCGTCCGCGATGCGCACGCCGCCGAGCGGGATCTCGGAGCGGGCGAGCGTCGACCGGACGACCCTCGCCCCGGCGGCAGTCGAACCCCGTTCGGCCGTCGTCGCGCCGAGCTGCTTGAGGATCATCTCCGCGACGAAATTGTCCGAGTCGGCGTTCATGTGGTGGACGACCCTCGCGAGCTGCTCGGACAGATCGAACGCGATGTGGACGGCGCCCGGAGGCGCGCGCCGTGCGCCCGAGCGTCCGCCGACCTCGACCCCGTGGCTCTCGAGAGCCGACGCGAAAGCGCGGGCGGCCGCGACTGCGGACCCGTTCGCCCCGATCAGGTGCGCGCCCTCGACGGAGAGCGCGGACAGCGGTCGCGACTCGATTCCGAGGTACCCGGGCTTCCAGCCCGGCGCGTCGCGCCGGCGGTCGAAGAACGTGTCGTCGCCGAAGACGCGACCGGCCACTCGCCTCATGCCGGTGGCGGCGAAGCGGCGGGCGAGGCGGTCGAGATCGGACCTGTCGAGGGTCGGATCGCCGTAGCCGACGAGGAAGAGATCGCCCTTCCACGTTCGCCCCGTGCGTGAGCCCTCGCCGACGAGCTCGGTTCGGAACCGGAAGCGCGGGCCGAGCACGTGCAGCGCTGTGAACGAGACCGGGAGCTTCTCGGCGGAGGCGGGGAGGAGCCCGCGGGTGCTGTTCTGGCTGAAGACGATCGTGCCCGAGCGCAGGTCGATCGCGATCGCCGCCGTCTGGCTCGGCGATATTCCGGGAGTGACCAGCGCGCGCCCGAGCGCGAGATCGATGCTGGGGGCGGCGGCACTCGACGACGCCGAGGCCACCAGGGCGACGGCGACGGTCGCGGCGGCGAGGGCGGCCACGGCGCGGTTCACGGATGACTGTGTACCGGACGCCGCCGACGGACGTGGCCTTCAGCGGTAGACGGTGATCGTGACCGTGCGCCTGCCCCACTGCCGCGCCTTGGCGGTCGAGGGGAACCAGAGGTCGATGATCTTGCCCTTGATCGCGTAGCCGACGTCGGCGGCGACGCCCGGCCCGTACCCGGGCACGTGCAGCTTCGTCCCGAGCGGGATGAGCTTCGGGTCGACGGCGACAACCCCCTTCGCGACCGGAATGCCCAACGCCGTCCCGCCCGGAAGGTGGTACGCGACCGCGTCGACCTTGATCCGATACTCCTGCGGAGCCTGCGTCTGACCGAAGGCGGAGCCCCCGGCGACGACGATGGATCCGACCAGGACCGCGGCAACCGCGATCCCCCACCTGCGCGTTCCCCTACGCACGAGGGCGAGAACCTAACAGAGCCTCTTTGCCGATGCTCCGGCAAGTGCTCGCTTTGCAGATCTTTTGGCTCAGTTGTTGGTTGCGGGCATCCGCAAGCCCTGCTAGGGTCTTGCGCTTGTGACGGGCCAGACCGCCACCGGCGGGTCTGTCCGGGGACGACCACGAGCCCTCATCAGCGGCTCGCGAACCGGATGGGCGCCGATAGTCGTTCTCGCTGCGGCATGCGCCGCCGGGCTTCTGCTTGCCGTCGGAACTGCCTCGGGGCAGACGATCACCTCGAAGCGCCAGCAGGCGGAGGCGATCATGGCGCAGGTCGAGAGCATGCAGGCCGACCTCGAGCGCGCCGACGACGCGTACTACCGCGCGACCGTCCAGCTCAACGGCATCCAGCGCGATCTGGACACGAACGCGAAGCACCTGGTCGCTGCGAGGAAGAGCCTCGTCGTCGCGCAGTCCCGCATCGCGCAGCGCCTCCGCGACCTGTACGTCAACGGGCAGGGTGACTCCACGCTCGAGGTCATTCTGGGCTCGAGCAGCCTGGACGAGATCATCGCCCGGCTCGATGCCGTCGAGCGCGTGTCGAAGCAGGACAGTCGGATCCTCCGGGCGGTCAAGGAGTACCGCAAGGAGGTCGAGACTCGGCGCGAGAACCTGCAGCAGGCGCGCGCCGATCAGGCACGCGTGGTGCAGGAGCGAGCGTCGGAGAAGCAGTCGATCCAGTCGACCATCGCCGAGCAGAACCAGCTCCTCGCTTCCGTCAAGGACGAGATCGCGAAGATGCAAGCGGAGGAGCAGCGACGCCAGGCGGCGCTTGCGGCCCAGGCGCGGGCGCGCGCACAGGCCGCCGCGCAGCTCGCCCAGCAGGCTCAGCAGGACGCGACCCAGGAGGTATACGACCAGTCGTTCGACACGCCGACGTACGACGCACCTGCTGCTCGCTATGGCCAGGTCGTCGGCATCGCCCTCCAGTACCTCGGCACGCCGTACGTGTGGGGCGGCTCGAGCCCGTCAACCGGCTTCGACTGCTCAGGCTTCGTCGCCTATGTCTACGCGCAGGTCGGCGTCTCCCTCCCGCATCACGCCGCATCGCAGTACGGGTACGGCACGCCGGTCTCACGCGATCAGCTGGCGCCCGGCGATCTCGTCTTCTTCGACGGCCTCGGGCACGTGGGGATCTACATCGGCGGCGGCCAGTTCGTGCACGCGCCGCACACCGGCGACGTCGTGAAGATCTCGAGCCTGTACGAGTCGTGGTACGCGTCGGCGTACGTCGGCGCGCGTCGCCTCTAGC
>JBKPLV010000314.1:0-4574 GCA_046731795.1 Actinomycetota bacterium
TCGACGCTCAAGCAGACACTCTTCAAGGCGACGCTGCTCCCGAAGGACAGGATGTCGCGCAACATCGCCTTGGCCGGACTTGGTCGCGCAGACAAGAAGGTCAACCTCGCCCTGGCGCTCAAGTGCTGGAAGAACAACGTCTGCGACACCGGCACCGGCGGCAAGCTCACCGTCGCGTACATCGAGCAGTTCGGCGAGAACGTGTACCGCCAGATGTCGAAGATGGAGTTCATCCTCCAGGCGCTGACGTATCCCGAGGTCGGCAAGATCATCTACTCGAGCGCCCACGTCGACTTCAACAAGGCGTTCGCGGACTGGAAGGCGGCCATCGCCCAGGGCGTCGACCTGATCGTCACGTATCCCGACTTCGGCGACGCGATGATCCCGGTGATGAAGCAGGCGACCGACGCCGGCATCCCCGTCGCGACGTATGCCTGGGGCTACGTCAGCGATCCGGGCAAGAACTACCTGACCGTCGTCGGCGAGGACACGTGCGCACTCGGCAAGACGTACGCGTACGTCATGAACAACCAGGTCAAGTCCGGACAGATCGCGTTCCTCGGCGGCTTCCCCGGGAACCCGCTCTCCGAGGGCTGGCAGAAGTGCGAGGAGCCCGCGCTCAAGTCGTCGATCGACGTCGTCGCGAAGGAGCCGACGAACTGGGATCCCTCCAAGGTCCAGCAGGTCGTCGCCGGAATCCTCGCCAAGCATCCGAACATCAAGGGCTGGAGCTACGAGTACGGGCTGGGCATGGGCCAGGGTGGTTATGCGGCGTACAAGGCGGCCGGGAAGGCCTTCAACGGCGTCCTCACGTTCCGCACGGACGACGTCGGCATGGGCTGCCTCTTCAACCGGCTCAACAACAAGAACCTCCAGATGTACTACTACACCTCGGGCAACACGCAGATCCGCGTGGCCTTCACCGCCGCGATGATGAAGCTCAAGGGCGCGAAGATCCCGCCGAAGATCGTCTTCCCGATCCAGTTGCAGAACCAGCGGGTGCGCGACTCCTGCGTCAAGGGCTACCCGCAGGAGGCATCCGCCACCTCGCTGATCCCGCTCAGCCTGCTGCACAAGATGTACCCGTAGAGCGAACCGACACCGAAGAACCGGCATAGATGTCGATTCCAGGACACGCCGGCGGGGGAGCCTCGGTCTCCCCCGCCGGCCCCGTCCTCACGCTGCGAGGCATCTCGAAGGCGTTCGGTGCGGTACAGGCGCTGAGTGAGGTCAGCGTCGACTGCCGCTCCGGCGAGATCCACGCCCTCGTCGGCGAAAACGGATCCGGGAAGTCGACGCTGTTGAACATCGCCAGCGGCTTCCTCGCACCGGACGAGGGCACCGTCGTCGTCGGCGAGATCGAGCGCCGGCGTGTCTCTCCTGCGGAGAGCCGCAGGCTCGGCCTCGGCATCGCCTATCAGACCTACTCCCATGTCCTCCACCTCTCGGTGGCCGAGAACCTGTACCTCGCCGCACCGGCCGAGATCCGGCCGGTGTACGGACGGATGAACCGATGGGCGTCCGAACGTCTTGCCGAGTTCGAGCTCGGAATCCCCCCGACGGCGCCTGCCGGGACGCTCTCCCTCGCCGAGCGACAGCTGCTCGAGGTCGTGAAGGCGCTCCTCGCCCGGCCCAAGGTGCTGCTCCTCGACGAGCCGACGACCGCGCTTGGGCCGGAGGACGTCCAGCGACTCCACGTGCTCGTCCGCCAGCAGAGCGAAGCCGGCGTCGGCATCGTGTACGTCAGCCACCGCCTGCCGGAGGTCCTCGGCATCGCCGATCGGATAAGCGTCCTTCGCGACGGTGTGTGTCAGGGGACGTTCGAGGCGGCCTCGATGTCGGAAGAGAGCCTCGTGGCGCTCATGATCGGGCGCCCGCTGCAACTCGCCTTCCCGGAGCGCCACGAGCGCGCGGAAGAGCGCGAAGTGCTGCTCGCCGTCTCCGCCCTGCAGGGTGACCGGTTCGGGCCGATCGACCTCGAGGTTGCGAGCGGCGAGATCGTGGGAATCGCGGGAGCCGAAGGCAACGGGCAGGTGCAATTCCTTCGTGCCCTCGCAGGCGCGGAGCGGTCCACGGGCATGGCCACGTGCGAGGGGAAGGAGCTGGACTCGACGTCGCCGCTCGGACCATTACGCGCCGGCGTCGTTCTGCTGAGCGGCGATCGCGCGTCGGAATCGCTCTTCCCTGTTCTGAGCGTCCGAGCGAATGCCACGATCCAGGTGCTTCGACGCCTCGGGCGGGCCGGGCTCCTCAGTCGCGGACGCGAACGCCGCACGGTCGACGAGCTGGTGCGGCGCCTGAGCATCCGGACGGCGTCGATCGAGCAACCCGTGGGGACGCTCTCGGGCGGCAACCAGCAGAAGGTCTCGCTGACACGACCGTTCCTGCGCGGCGGCGTCAAGGTGATCCTGGCCGAGGAGCCGACGCAGGGGGTCGATGTCGCGGCGCGGTTCGACATCTACGGCGCGTTGCGCGAGAAGGCGAAGGAAGGGGTCGCCACGATCGTCAAGTCGAGTGACCCGCTCGAGCTCGCCGGGCTGTGCGACCGGGTCGTCGTCATGTCGCGCGGCCGGATCGTCGACGAGATCCCCGGTGACGAGCTCGGGGAGCAACGGATCGTCGAGGCGATCGTCGGCTCGCGGGCTGCGACCGGCCGGTCGACCGTCCCGGAGGAGTCAGGATGAGACGCAGCCGACTCAGCGGCGCGCTGCCGCTCGTCCTCATGGCGGTTCTGATCGTGGCGGTCGGCGCATTCGCGACGGTCCGGCAGGACGCCTTCCTCACGAGCTTCAACCTCAACAACCTGCTCCTCCTTACGCTCCCGCTCGCGCTCGTCTCGCTCGGTCAGACGTGTGCACTGCTGGTCGGCGGATTCGACGTCTCGGTGGCGGCCCTCATGACGTTCTGCGTCGTCGTCGCCTCGTACACCATGTCGTACGAGAGATCAGGCTGGGCACTCGTCCCCGGGGCCCTCGTCCTGGTCGCCGTCGGGCTGGGCACCGGCGTCTTCAACGCGGTCTGTATCCGGGTGCTCAAGCTCCCGTCCATCATCGCGACGCTCGGGACGTTCAGCATCCTCGAAGGCGCGTCACTCCTCCTCCGTGACCATCCCGAGGGACCGATCTCGAGCGACGCGATCAGCGGGCTCACGAAGAGCATCGACTTCGTCCCGATCGCCTTCATCGGCGTCGTGGTGCTCGCCATCCTGGGTGACGCTTGGCTCTACCGCACGCGCACAGGCCTGGCATTGCGGGCTGTCGGCCTCGACGAGACGTCGTCGCGCAGGCTCGGAATGGCGACGGGCCGCATGGTCTTCCTCGCCTTCGTCCTCTGCTCCCTGATGGCGTCGCTCGCGGGCTTCTACCTCGCCGCCCAAGTCCAGATCGGCTCGCCGCTCGTCGGCAACTTCGGCCTCGAGAGCATCGCCTGCGCCGTCCTCGGCGGCGCGAGCCTCGCGGGAGGTCGAGGGTCGTTCGTCGGCGCGCTCCTCGCCGCGCTGTTCCTCTCGCTCATCGACAACGTGCTCCCGCTGTTCCACCAGCCGACCGAGTACTCGGAGATGACGATCGGCCTCCTGATCCTGGTGGCTCTCGTCCTCTACCAGAGCCCCGAGCTACTGGCGCGGTTCCGGACGGGCAGAGCCCGGGTCGGTCGTCTCCAGCTCGACGAGGGGGAGGCGAGCGGCTGAGCGTTAGTCCGAGACCGCGCGCGGTTGCAGCGGTGTCGCCGCGCGCGGGTCGGCCTCGCGGCCGATGACGACCCAGATCGCGTGGACGGGCTCGTCGCCCACCGCCCACAGCCGGTGCGGCGAGGACGAGTCGAAGGCGATCGACCCGCCGGCTCCGAGCTCGTAGACCTCGAATCCGACCTGCACCCCGAGGGTACCGCTCGTCACGTAGCCGTACTCCCGGCCGCCATGCGTCATCAGGGCGTCCTCGGGACATGAAGCGGCGCCGACCGGATAGACGACGTACAGGAACTCGACGTTCGGATCGCGATCGTGCGTGAGACGCTCCCAGCGGACCCCGGATGCGAGGTTGATGACGGGACGCGTCTCGGGGCGCTCGGCGAGTCCGCCCTCTCGCTGCACCACGGGCTCGTCGGGCTGCTCTCCGAAGACGTCGCTCATCGTCATGCCGAGCTCGGTGACGATGGCGTAGAGGGTGCCCACCGACGGGTTCACGCGGTCGAGCTCGATCTGCGAGACGAGGCTCGGCGAGACGCCGACCCTGCGCGCGAGCTCGCGGAGGCCGATGCCCCGGCGCTCGCGCTCCTGGCGAAGGCGTGTCCCGACTTTCGACGGCTCGAACCGACCGTCGGCGGCAGGTGTGAGTGCAGGATCGCTCATCCGCAAGAACGTAGCGTCGTCGGCGGTCATGTCGCGCGCAGACGGCCGCGGACCTCGGACGCGATGCGCGCGGGGCCGGGCAGGAAGGCGTCCTCGAGCGGCGGGCTGTAGGGAATGGGCGTGTTCGGCGTTGCGATGCGCCACGCGTCGTCGAGATGGCCGAGCGCGTTCTCGGTCACGGTGGCGAGTACCTCCCCGGCCCAGCCGCCGGTGAGCGGACCCTCTT
>JBKPLV010000315.1:0-8053 GCA_046731795.1 Actinomycetota bacterium
GCGACGGGCTCCGGCTCCGCGTAGGCCACGGGCTCCGGGCTCTCGGCCGGCTCGACGTACGCGACGGGCTCGGGCTCCGCGTGGGCGACGGGCTCGGGCTCCGCGTAGGCGACGGGCTCGGGCTCCGCGTAGGCGACGGACTCCGGACTTTCGGCCGGCTCGACGTACGCGACGGGTTCGGGCTCCACGAATGCGGCAGGCTCGGGCTCAGTCACAGGCGCGGTCTCGACCGCGGGCATGACCTCCTCGAAGGGCACCGCCTCGGCGACCGGCTTGACGTCCACGACCTCGGCGACGGGCGCCGGGACGGGCACGGCCTCGGCGACGGGCTCGACCCAGGTGGGCTCGGCCGGAGGCTCGGCCGTCGGCTCCGGCTCGGGCGCCGGGACGGGCACGGCCTCGGCGACGGGCTCGACCCAGGCGGGCTCGGGAATCGGCTCCGGCTCGACCTGCACGACGACGGGCTCCGGCGGCGGCGCCGGGAGCGCCTCGGCCACGGGCTCGTGCGCCGCGGGCGGCGCAGGTGGCTCCGGAGTGACCACTTCGGGCGGCGGGGGAGCGGGGGGCGGAGTGGCGGCGACGGGCTCGACGTACGCAACGGGCGCCGGCACCTCCGGCATGGGGGCGGCTTCAGGAGGCGTCTCGAGAGCGCCGTCCACGCGGGGCGCGAACTCCGACGCGATATGCGGCGGCAGGGGCTGCGCAGCCTCGAGCTCCGGCTCGGTCTGCGGTACGTCCCACAACGGCCGGCCGACCAGCGGCCGTTCGCGTAGCTCGTTGCGGCTCACCTTCCAGGCGGTCGTCGGGAGCTCGTCGACGAACACGATCTCGCGCGGAACTTGCTGGCCCGGGAGCGTCTCGGCCGCGTACTGGCGCAGCTCGGCCTCGAGCTGCTCGGAGCCGGCCGCGCGTGGTCCGGGGACGACGAAGGCGCGCACGAACTGGCCTCCGCGTTGGAGGTCGCGGATGCCGACGACCGCAGCGGTGGCGATCGCGGGATGACTGGAGAGCACGCGCTCGACGTCGAACGGGCCGAACGTGCGGCCGCTGCTCGTGATCACGTCCTCGGCGCGGCCGACGAAGGTGAAGACGCCGTCCTCGTCCATCTGGGCGACGTCCCCGGTGAGATACCAGTCGCCGAGGAACGCATTCTTCGTCTCCTCCGGGAGCTCCCAGTAGCCGGCGAACAGCGTCGGTGGCCGGCCGCGGACGGCGAGATCGCCCTCGATTCCCGCAGGGAGCTCGTTGCCCTGGTCGTCGATGATCGCGACGTGGTGGCCGGGGAGCGCGCGGCCCATCGACCCGGGCTGGGCGGCGCTGTCGGCGAGATTGGCGATCACCACGTTGGTCTCCGCCTGGCCGTAGCCGTCGGCGATCGTCATGCCCCAGCGCTCCTCGAAGACCGCCACGACCTCCGGATCCAGGTAGTCACCGGTCGAGACGAGCCGTCGCAGCCGTGGGGAGCGGAAGCGCTCGAGCCTGCGATGCTCGGCCAGCGCTCGGTACTCGCCTGGCGACTGGCAGAGGATGCTCGGGCCGAGGCGGAAGATCAGGTCGAGCCTCTCGTCCAGGTCGAAGCTGCCACCCTCGTGGAGCACGACCTCGGCGCCTCGCGACCACGGGCCGATCACGGTGTTCCACATCGTCAGCGGCGAGGCGGCGTCGGCGGTGCACCAGACGGCGTCGCCGCGCCCGACGTCGAGCCAGTGCTCGGCCTGGACCCGGGTCGCGAAGATCGACCCGTGCGTGTGGGCGACTTCCTTGCGCGTCCCACCGACACCGGCCGTGGAGACGATGAAAGCGAGGTCGCGCGATGCGGTGTCGTGGGTGGCAGCGACCGGAGTGTCCTTCGAACTGCGGGGAGTGCCCACCTCGAAGTAGTGGACGTCGGGCGCGAAGCCCATGCGCTCCACCGTCGCCTCGAGCGACTGCTCGGCGACGACGAGGGCCGCGTCGGTCGAAGACACCAGCCGCTCGAGCACCGGCGCGGGCACGTCGGGTAGGCACGGCACGACGACGGCTCCCATCTTCAGGGCGCCGAGGACGATCTCGAGCCAGTCGACGGTCGCCCCGGAGACGACGATCACCCGATCGCCGGGTGTGACGTTCGCCTCGCGGAGCGCGGTGGCCCAGAGGGCCGCCCCGCCGCAGATGTCGAGGAAGTTGTGATGCTCGATGACGCCCTCGCGGCCGAGCGACGTCAGCGCGCGCCGCTTGGGATCGCGGCCGAGCGCCTCGACGACGTCTCGAGTGAAGTTGAAGCGGTCCGGCACCTGCCAGCGGCCGTCGACGAGGGCGGGCCGGAGGGCGAGCTCGAGCGGCGACAGGGCAGCGTCGTTGTCGCGCCCGCGGCGCCGGCCTATGCGAAGTCCCTTCACGGCCTATCCATTATCGACCCGTCCGGCGGATTTCTGAACGCGGCGTCACCCCTGCTGGGCGAGGCCGAGCTCGACGGCGAACGGTTCGTCGGAAGGTAGCTGCTCGGGGAGTCGGAAGCCCCCCGATTCCTCCAGTGCGGCGATGCGCGCCTCGAGCGGCGGATGCGTGTCGAACAGCCCGGAGATCGCGAGCACGCCACGGCGCTCGGACTCGACACGGCTCGTCGGGCTTTCCACCCACAGATGCGCGACGGATGCGTCCGCATACGCGATCGTCGTCGTGTCCAGCTGCAGCCGCCGGAGGGCGAGCGCCATCGCCTCGGGATCGTTCAGGAGCTCCGCAGAGCCTGCGTCGGCGAGGAACTCGCGACGGCGTGAGAGGCTCATGCGCAGGAGGAGCGCGGCGTAGGGGGCGAGCAGAAGACCCACGACCGCGAGCACCGCGATGAGCGCGCCGCCCCCGCGCCGCGAGCGCCCGCCGCCGTACAGGAGCATGCGAAAGCCGATGTCCGCGATGAGCGCGATCACGCCCGCGAAGATCGTGGCCATGGTCATCAGATAGGTGTCCCGGTTCCGGACGTGCGAGATCTCGTGGCCGAGCACGGCCTCGAGCTCCCGCTTCGGCATCACGCGCAGCAGGCCGGTGGTGACGCCCAGATAGCTCGTCCCGGGGCGGAGACCGGCGGCGAAGGCGTTCGGCGACGGGTCGTCGACGATGCGGACCTCCGGGGTCACCGGAAGGCCGGCGGCGATCGCCACGTTCTCGACCAGGCGCCGCAGCGGCCTCAGCTGGTCCTCCCCGAGCTGCTCTGCCCGGGTCATGCGCGCGACCATCGAGCGCGACGAGATCATCGCGAAGATCGCGTACAGCCCGGCTCCGAGCAGCGCGACGATGCCGAGCCTGAGGTCGAGTGCGGCGCCGATGAGCCCGGCCACGACCCCGAGCAGCAGAACGAATCCGAAGACGACGATGCCGCTCTTCAGACGGTTCCGGCGGATCTGCTCCTGGAGCGTCACGTCGCGGGCGTGAACGAGACCTGCGGCAGCGCGGTTGCTCCCTCGGCCGAGAAGAACTCCTTCTCGCGGAACCCGAGCAGCCGCGCGACGAGCACCCAGGGCAGGCTCTGGATGCCGTTGTTGTAGTGCATCACGGTCGAGTTGTAGTAGCGCCGGGCGGCGCTGATCTTGTCCTCCGTGTCCGTCAGCTCGTCCTGGAGGCGCAGGAAGTTCTCGGACGCCTTCAGCTCCGGGTACGCCTCCGCGACGGCGAACAGGCGCCCGAGCGCGGCGGTCAGCACGTCGTTCGCCTCACCCGCGGCGCCCGGCGTCGAGGCCTGCTGGAGGGCGGCGCGCGCCTTCGTGACCTCGTCGAATACCCCACGCTCGTGCGCTGCGTACCCACGCACCGTCTCGACGAGGTTCGGGATGAGGTCGGTCCGGCGCTGGAGCTGGACGTCGATGTTCGACCATCCGGTGTCCGCCTCGTTCCGCAGTCTGACGAGGCGGTTGTAGCCGAGCCCGAAGAGCACGACGAGGATCGCGACGACCGCGATCAGGATCCAGAGCCACAGCATCGCGGGCGAGTGTAGTGGCGCTCCTACAGTTCGAGCGCGCGCGCCAGCGCGCGACCGCCGCCCGTCAGCACCGGCCGCCCGTGCGACACGAGAACGCGCCGGACCGGGAGGTCGAGCAGCGGCCGCAGGGAGGCGGCCAGGTCGCGGTGCGACTTCGAGCCGAGCCACGACTCCGGGCACATCTTGGCTCCGCCCTTGCCGTCCGCGAGCAGTACGTCCCCTGGGACGAGCGCGGAGTGCTCCGGGATCCAGTAGACGACCTCCGCCGCTCGAGCCGTGCGGTAGGCCTCGAGCCCGCCCGGCAAGGGGTCGCCCGGCGCGAACGTGTCCGTGACGACGCCCGTCCGCCGGGCGATCGCGGTCTTCCCGGACGCGTTCGCCCAGATGCGCGCGTCGTAGCGGTCGCGCATCGCCGCCGCGCTCCGCGCGTGCCAGTAGACGGTGACGAGGACGTGGACCGGCCCCTTCTGCCGCTTCACGTCGCGGTCGAGCGCCTTCCAGAACTTCGCTGTGTCCTCGGGCGGCACGAGCGGGTCGATGAGCACGGCGCCGTCCTCCGTCTCGACGTAGACGCACCCGACGTCTTCCTTCCACTCCTCGTGGTACCCCGTCCAGCGCCACAGTCCGGGTGCGATCTCGAGCACTTCCATGGGCCGGGACTTTACGGACTCGACACGCATCGCGAGGCAGCTGGTGGCGGGCGGTCGACCGATCCGAAAACGTCCGGAGCGCGTATCGTCGTCGACGAATTCGAAGGGAGGACGGGATGAACCGCAGGCACATCGTCTACGTCGTCGGTCTCGGGGTCGCCGCGCTCGCCCTCGCGGGCTGTGGCGGCGGCAGCGACGAGGCATCGGGTACGACGGAGAGTCAGACGACGACCGAGACCACGACTCCGACGGGGAACACGCTCCAGGCGTCGGTCGGTCCCGGGTTCGACATCAGCCTGAAGGACGCCGACGGCAACGACGTGACGACGCTCGCCGCCGGCACGTACACGATCACCGTCGACGATCAGGCCGACATCCACAACTTCCACCTCACCGGTCCGGGCGTCGACGAGGACTCGGGCGTCTCCGAGACGGGCACGTCCACCTGGACGGTGACGTTCAAGGCGGGCTCGTACCACTTCCAGTGCGATCCGCACTCGAGCTCGATGAACGGAGACGTCGAGGTCACGTAGTCGAGACCGAGTCGGCGCTCTCGGCCGACCGGAAGAGCGCCTCGATCGTCCGCGCCTGACCGAGCGCGTCCTCGCGTCCGAGCAGCAAGGGAGCCTCGCCGGCGATCGCGTCGGCGAGGTTCTCGAGCTCGAGCTGGTACGAGTCCACGTGGTCGAGCTCGACCCGCTCCACGCCGTCGTCCCGCCGAATCTCGATGACCGGGACGGTGCAGTGCCACGGGTCGTCGAGGAAGAGCGAGCCTTCGGTCCCGATCGCCTCGAGCTCGTCGCGCTCGGGGAGGCACGTGCCGCAGTCGAAGTGCGCGAGGACGTCGCCGGGGAATCGGAGCGAGCCGGTGAAGACCCAGTCCGTCCCGCTCGGCCCGATGTACGCGCGGCCGAAGACGCTCTCGGGCTCGCCGGCGAGCAGGCGCGACCCCGAGACGCAGTAGCAGCCGACGTCCATCAGGCTGCCGCCCTCGACGTCCGTGCGGAGCCGGATGTTGTCCACGTCGTAGAGCGCGTAGCTGAACGCGGCGCGGATGACCCGGAGCTCGCCGATCGCACCGGAGCGGACCAGCTCGACGAGCCTCGTCGTCTGCGGGTTGTGGCGGTACATGAACGCCTCGGTGAGCAGGTGCCCGGTCCGCTCGGCGGCGTCGAACGCCGCCTCGACGTCCTCGGGTCGTCTGCTGAACGGCTTCTCGCAGATCACGTGCTTCCCCGCCTCGAGCGAGCGGATCGACCACTCGCGATGCAGCGTGTTCGGCAGGGAGATGTAGACGGCGTCGACCTCGGGATCCTCGAGCAGCGCCTCATAGGAGCCGTAGGCGCGCGGGATGTCCCACTCCTGTGCGTACTCCTGGGCCCGCCGCTGCTCCCGGCTGGCGACGGCGACGAGCTCGATCTTGTCGGACGCGTGCGCGCCGGGGATCACCTTGCGGTTGATGTCGGCGGTCGAGACGATCCCGAGTCTCACTCCTGCTCCTCTCGTGCGGCGGCGAGGACGTGCGGCGGCGGCTGCGGAGGCTCGTCGGTTCCGGCACCGCTCGCTGCGATCGCCTCGTCGATCTCGCTCAGCACCTCGGGCGGGAGCTCGAGCTCCGACGCGTGGATCCAGCCGTCGACGTGACGCGGGAGCCGCGCGCCGACGATCGCCGCGGTGACGCCGGTCTGCGCGAGCGTCCAGGCGACGGCGAGCTCCGGAAGGGTCGCGCCGAGCTGCTCGGCGAGCGGCCGCAGGCGGTCCACGAGATCGAGGTTTTGCCCGACCGCAGGCTCGCGGAACGCCGGGGAGTCGCGGCGCCAGTCGTTTGCGTCGAGCCCGGCGATCCGCTCGCGGTCGAATGCACCGGTCAGCAGCCCGGAGCCCATCGGCGAGTACACGATCACGCCGACGCCGTGCTCGTCGGCCCACGGGGTGACGGTCGTGCGAGCGCCGCGCGCGAGGAGCGACAGCGGGGGCTGCACGGAGTCGACGTGGCGCAGCGCCTCGCACCGCTCGAGTTGGTCGATGTCGAAGTTGGCGACGCCGATCCAGCGCGCCTTCCCTTCCTCGACGAGCTCGACCATCGTCGCCCACGAGTCCTCGAGGGTGGTTCCGGTCGTCCGGTCGGGCCAGTGGAACTGGTACAGGTCGATGCGCTCGAGTCCAAGCCGACGGAGGCTCCGCTCGCACTCCTCGCGGATGGACTCGGGCCTGAGGTCGTTCTCGATCGCTCCCTCCGGACGGCCTTCCCAGCGGCGTCCGCACTTCGTGAACACGTAGACGTCCTCGCCGACGCGGTACGGCTCGAGCGCGCGTCCGACCACTTCCTCCGAGTGTCCGAGGCCGTAGACCGCGGCCGTGTCCACCCAGTTGACGCCCTGGTCGACGGCACGCCGGATGGCGGCGATGGAGTCGTCGTCGTCGACCTCCCCCCAGCCGAACCGCCACGGCCCGCCGATCGCCCAGGCGCCGAAGCCGACGGTCGAGAGCTCGGGGCCTGCGCTGCCCAGCTGTCGCGTTCTCACGTCCTGGACCGACCTTCGTCGTCGAGGTAGTCGCGCCAGGACCGCGTCGGCTTCCAGCCCAGCAGGCGCTCTGCCTTGGCGCTCGAGATTGCCGAGGCATCCTCACGCACGGTCGGCCGGAACTCGATGCCCTCTCCGCCGTAGTGCTTCTTCACCGTCTCCACGAGCGGGTGTCCGCCGATCGTGTCCGGCGAGGCGATGTAGAAGACCTCGTGACGGGGAAGGTCGGTCTCGATGGCCAGCACGACGGCGTCGCAGAGATCGTGGACGTCGACGTACGAGCAGTAGTTCTCGATGAGCACCGACGGGTCGCGGACGATCGGGCCGAGATTGCGCGCGTAGCTGCCCTCGTCCTGGACCCAGCACGGCCGGATCGAGGTGCAGCGGATGTCGGCGCGCTCGACCGCTCGCTCGCACAGGAGCTCGCCGAACCACTTCGCCGTGGCGTATGGATCCTGCGGGCGAATCGGGTGCTCCTCGTCGATCGGCAGGTACTCCGGCTGGAACGAGCGGTACGCGAAGATGAACCCGGGAACGGTCTCGCTCGAGAAGTTCACGAACCGCCGCGCGCCCACCATGATCGCCGCCTCGAGCGCGTTGAACGTGCTCATGATGTTGTTGCCGAAGACGACGTGCGGCGGGTTGTGGATCGGCTGAGGGATGGCCGCCGTGTGGACGACGACGTCGCAGTCGCGCGCGACCGCGTAGGCCGAGCCGGCATCGATGAGGTCGGCCTGCCAGTAGTCGGCCGGTTCGTCCGGGCCGACGCGATCCCACGTCGGGAGCGCGAGATCCGTCGCGCGGACGTCGTAGCCCGCCTCCTGCAAGCGCGGGCAAAGCGCGCGTCCGACCTTCCCTCGGGAGCCGGTGACGAGGACCTTCACGTCAGAGGTAGGTCACCGCATCCTGGACGACGGCCGCCTTGC
>JBKPLV010000316.1:0-1467 GCA_046731795.1 Actinomycetota bacterium
GCGCGCCGCTGCGTCACATGGCGCCTGCCGTGTCCTTCCGCCCTCACCTCGTCTTGCCCTGTTTCGGAGGTGGGGGTGAGTCTGCAATTCCAGCCCGGGGAAGGGCGTCGGCCGCCCGGCCTGGGCCCTGAAATCACTCCAGCGGTACGAGTGCGCTCAGTCGAAGTTGCTCGGGCGTGCTCGCACCGTGCGACCCTCGGTGCAGACCTCAACTCCAGCAAAGGCTGCGTTTGCAGGAGCGTTGTAGGTCAGTACCGCCCACCTCAGAAGGCGCTGGAAACAGCGCCTTTGTCGTGCTCGGGCACAGCCGCCGCCAGAGCTGGCGAAACGGCGAACGGGCTCATTTGTCGAGCCGTCTCAACGGCCTGCTCGAACGCTCCCGCCCCTTATGCTCGCCTCGTCACCGACCCGCCGTCAGCGCGGTGACTGCGCGGCCAAGGCGCGTGTGCGTGTTCGCCGCCGCCACGCCCAGCGGCCGAGTCTCCACGCCGCGAGCGCAAGGAGAACGTAGAGACGGCGGCGCAGGAGCAGCAGGAGCACGGTCGACCCTTACCCGCTAACAGCGAGTAGCACGCATTACCACTCGGGTTCGGGGCGCCCGGAGCGAAGCTCCAGGCGCCCCTCTGGTGGCGGCAGCAGTCTGCGGCGCCGCCCTACGACGGATCGCCGCCGCAGCCGGTCTTGTACGCCTGATTGATGGCCCCGTTGTCGCCAGCACGGCCAGCGAGGATGTGCCCCACTTCCGACGCACCCGGCGCCGTCGCATCTGGCAGCGCGACCGTCTCGACGTAGGCGGCCCTGTCCGTACCGAAGCAGCCAGGACTACTTGGCTGTCCGGCGAACGCGGCACCGGCTCCGATAACGCCCAGCACGGCCAAGACCGTGAACATCGCGAGCTTCCTGTGCATCTCGCCCCCTTCATTTGGATGGCGGCTTACCCCAGTTGTTTCGGCGCTGCCTGAACGCGGCAATCCCCCGGGCGAGCGATGTGTTGTCCAATCACTCGATTTGGATCGCACCACTGCCCGCCCTTTGCTCCTGCTATCGGGCGGAAGGGATGTCATCCACCGGGGCAAATACGCTCTCTGTCGCCGCTGAGGGGATGCCTCCGTCGTGTCTCGACTTCCAAACGTCTGTCTTGTGTTGATCACGCCCGACTCCTCGGAGATTCGGTGGGTACTCGCGGCTCCGAAACCTGGCGCGAAGGTCCCCGGTCGCTTCCAGGGAACGTGGCTCGTCGTCGACGAGGTCTTTCAGAGTGGAGCAATGACGTACACCGTGTTCGCCTCGAAGGCGCCCCAGGGCGTGCTTGATCAGGCGAGAGAGGTCGCTGGAGACGCTGTCGAACGCGCGCAGGAGTCGATCTCACCGACGATGCGACCTAACTTCGGACAGCGCCGACCCGGTCATCACCTCCAGTAGCGGCAACAATCGTCCGGCGCGTTAGGCTCGCGGCCCGCGGCTGCC
>JBKPLV010000317.1:0-16766 GCA_046731795.1 Actinomycetota bacterium
TCGCGAGCGATCCCGACGATCTCGTCGGCCGGGTCGCCCACGCGCTCTTCGTAGCGCGCCGTGATCAGCCGCTCGATGAGCGCGTGACGGGCGAGCTCGAGCGCATCGGGCTCGTCCTGCAGGCCGTCGTGTGCGACACGCACGACGGTGATCGTCGAGCCGTAGCCCATGAGCTGCGCCGCCGCGTCGAGCGCCCTCCTCGCTCCCTCGGTGCCGTCGAACCCGACCACGATGCGCTTCGGATGAACCGCCATGCCGCGCATGATCGAGTGCGAGCGCGGACGCAACCTCGGCGGTGCGCCACATCGAGCCGCGGGAAACTACGCAAGCAGGCGTTCCCCTGCACGCGAAACACCAACGACGCTCGCCGCGCACACAGGATCGCCTCCACCAAGCCAGAGGGCGGCTTTCGCCGCCCTCTGGACTCTCCGGGAGGTCGGAGCCTCTGCGATCCGGAGGCCTCCCGCACTCTCCGGATCAGCTCGTGACGGGCGTCGCCGGGGCGACGAACGGGCGCTCGGCCTCGGTCGCCTCCTTCGGCTTCCGGAACACCGCGTACGCGACGATCACGAGCCCGATGCCCGTCAGCAGCAGTGCGATGCCGACGACGAGCCCGAAGACCGCCAGCCGCTCCGCCATGTAGCTGACGTTGAGAGCCGTGGTGAGCGCGGTCTCCGTCACCCAGATGTTCCGGGCTCCGTTCGCGATCGGCTGGCCGCTTGCGTCCTTCGCGGCAGCGTTCTCGTCGTTGGTGCCGGCCTGGTCGTTAGGCTTCGCCGCCGACTGGTAGCGGCCCATCGAGGCATACGTCAGCCCGCCCGTGGCCTCGAGCGTGTGCATGCGCATGATCTTCGCGAATGCCCTCGCCTGGTCACCCGTCGTGACCTGCTGGCCTGCCCACTGCGACGCGTACTTCGCGACCGCAGGATCGTCCGTGGTGCCGAACGTGATGCCTTCGCCCTTGATGGCGTCGCGGGTCGTGTTGAACCCGCTGGCGCCCAAAAAGATCGCAACGGCGCCGAAGACGATGAGGACGGCGCCTGCGAGGAACCCGCCGATCTCCCAATAGCCTCTGCCTTTCATGTGCTCCACCTCCCGAGCAGTCGATGTTGTGCTCAGACTGGCGGGACGCAGGCCACGCGCCATCGGGAGAACGACCCCGGATCGACGGGGCCTAGCCGCGCCGGAGGTGCGGAAAAGTACGCAACAGGCGCTACCAGGACTTCAGGCGGACGGACAGCTCCGGACGTCGCACCCTCACCCGTGCGTCGACTGCGATGCAGCGGTCGGGCAGCGCGAGCACGGGGTTGAGATCGAGCTCGGCGACTGCGGGGAGCTCCTCTCCGAGCCGGGCGAGCCGGTGGACGAGGTCGGTGAGAGCAGCCGTGCTCGCCGCGGGCGCGCCTCTGAAGCCGGATACGAGCCGGCCGGCCTTCCCTGACGTGACGAGCTCGTCGGCATCGACATCCGTGAGCGGTGCGATCCGGAACGCCGCCTCGCCGATGAGCTCGGCGTAGACGCCGCCGGGGCCGAATGCGACGAGCGGGCCGAACACCGGATCCTGCACGACCCCAGCGAGCAGCTCGGCTCCACCGCCGACCATCGGCTGGACCACAACCGGGGTGCCGATTCGCTGGACTGCGGCGCGGACCGTCTCGTCGTCCACGAGGTCGAGCGCGATTCCCCCGGTCTCCGTCTTGTGTGCGCCCGGGGCTGCCGTTTTCACGACGACCGGGTACCCGAGCTCCTCCGCCGCGGTCACGGCTTCGTCGACGGACGCCGCCGTCTTCTCGGCCACGACAGGCACGCCGTACGCCATGAGGAGCGCCTTCGTCTCCGCAGGCTCGAGCCATGCGTCCTCGTCGCGAGCGAGCGAACTTTCGATGACGTCCTGCGCGGCGGCACGATCGATCCCGTCGAGCTCCGGCACCGCCCCTTGCGGGCGCCGCAGCCAGTCCGCCCGCTCCGCCACGCGGCCGAGCGCCCGCGCCGCTGATTCCGGATAGGCGAAGGCCGCGACGGCAGACGAGCCGCGAAGCGCCTCCGGCACGCCTTCCGACGACATCACCACGGCGAGCGTGGGCCGGTCCGCGCCGACCTCCCGAGCCGTCGTCGCGACGGCCGCGGCGACTTCTTCCGCGGTCGCGCTCACCGCCGGGACGAAGAGGACGATTACCGCGTCCACGTGCGTGTCGGCGAGCAGGTGGGGCAGCGCCTGGGCGTAGCTCTGCGCGGTCGCGCCCCCGAGCATGTCGACCGGATTCGCGACGCTCGCCTCAGCAGGAAGGATCTCCCGCAACGCCGCCCGCGTCTCGTCGCCGAGCGCGGGGACGTCGAGTCCGACCGACTCGCACGCGTCTGCACAGAGGATTCCCAGCCCGCCTGCATTCGTGAGGATTCCGACGGAGCGGCCGTTGAGGCGGGGCTGGCTCGAGAACAGGGTCGCGGTGTCGATGAGCTCCTCGAGCGAGCTCGCACGGATGACGCCGGCCTGACGAAACAGCGCGTCGACCGCCGCCTCCGACCCGGCGAGCGCCGCGGTGTGGGAGCTCGCTGCGCGCTGGCCGCTCTGCGACGTCCCGCTCTTCAGCGCGAGGATGGGCTTCCGTCGCGCGACGCGCCGCGCGAGACGGCCGAACCGTCGCGGGTTACCGAACGACTCGACGTAGAGGAGGATCGCTTCCGTCGCCTCCTCGTCCTCCCACCACTCCAGCAGGTCGTTGGTCGAGACGTCCGCCTTGTTGCCGATCGAGACGAAGGCGGAGAGCCCGAGGCCGCGGGTGACGGCGGCCTCGAGCAGGGCGAGCCCGAGCGCGCCGCTCTGGGACGAAAACCCGATGTTTCCGGGCGCTGCCGCACGACCCGCGAAGGTCGCATTGAGCCGCGAGCCCGCGACCGAAATGCCCAGGCAGTTCGGACCGATCATGCGTGCCCCGTGCGAGCGGACGAGCGCCAGGAGCGCCTCCTGGCGCTCCGTGCCCTCCTGGCCTGTCTCCGCGAATCCCGCCGAGATCACTACGAGAGCGCGGGTCCCACGAGCGAGCGCCTGCTCGGCGGCCTCGAGCACCGACGTGGCCGGCACGCAGATGACCGCCAGGTCGACCTCGTCGGGAACCTCGGCGATCGACGCGTACGCGCGCACGCCGGCCACCGCGGCGCCGTCGCGGTTGATCGGATACGCGGCGCCGACGTAGTCCGCCTCGAGGACGTTGCGGAAGAGCTCGCCGCCGATGGAGCCTCGCCGCCGCGACGCACCGATGACGGCCAGGCTCCGCGGCTCGAAGAATGCACGGAGCGACGCGCTGACCGCGACGTGGTCTCGCTCGTCGACGCGGGCTTCGTAGCGCGCGGTCGACTTGACCGGGAAGGCGATCTCCACCTCGCCCCCGGCCAGCTCGCGCGAAAGCTCGAAGCCGAGCGCCTCGAACACGCCGAGCATCCCACGGTTGTCGGCGAGGACCTCGGCCACGATCCGCTCGATTCCCTCTCTGCCTGCCCGCTCTGCGAGCTGTTCCACGAGCCGCGTGCCGATGCCGCGGCGCTGGTACTCGTCGGCCACCGCGAAGGCGGCCTCCGCGACCGCCGGATCGCGGAGCCGAACGTAGTTCCCGACGGCGACGATCCGCTCGCGGCCGCCCTCCACGAACGTCCCCACGAGCGCCCCACGCTCGGTCCAGTTCGGATCGACGAGCTGGTCGGCGACCTCGGGCCCGAGTCGCGGGAACCCGTGGAACCGCAGGTACAGGCTCCGCTCCGACAGCGCGCGGAAGAACTCGAGGATCTCCCCCGTGTCCGTCTCGCGAGGCGAGCGCAAACGGAGTGTCTCCCCGCCGCGGAGGATGACGTCGACGACGTCGGAGCTCACGACGCCATTCTGGTGGTCCGGCGCTACCGCGTCATGCGGGAAACCCACGACTGCTAAAGGCTCTCGAAGCCCTCGATCGCCGCGGAAACGAGGTCGGGCAGCGTGTCGAGGTTGTAGCCGCCCTCGAGGACGGCGGCGAAGCGCGGGGCGAGTGCGGCGCAGCGCCGGGCGAGATCGCGGAAGCCGTCGGCCGTCAGCTCCATCTCGGCCAGTGGATCGTCCCGGTGCGCGTCGAACCCTGCCGACACGAGGACGACGTCGGCGGCGAAGCCGCGCACCATCGGCTCGACGACGGACTCGAACGCCGCGCGGTACTCGGCGTCACCCGATCCGGCGGCGAGCGGAACGTTCACGAGCTCGTCGGTGCTCGTCCCTGGGCCTCCCGACCCCGGCCAGAACGGCCACTGATGCAGCGAGACCGTGAGCACGCTCGAGTCGTCGGCGAAGAGTGCCTCCGTCCCGTTGCCGTGGTGCACGTCGAAGTCGAGGATCGCGACGCGAGCGAGGCCCAGCTCGGCCTGCGCGTAGCGCGCGGCGATCGCGACGTTGTTGAAGATGCAGAAGCCCATCGGCTGCGCGTGAAGCGCGTGATGTCCCGGTGGGCGGACGAGAGCGAATCCCCCGCGCTCGACCGCCTCCATCGCACAGCCCGCTGCGAGGCGCGCCGCCTCCCAGGTCGAGCCGGACGCGAACGTGTCGGCATCGAGCCAGCAGTCCTGCCCGATCGCGCCGACCGAGTCGACGTACGCCGGATCGTGCACGCGCTCGATCTGCGCCCGGCCGGCAGCCGTACCGTGCACGTAGTCCGGGAAACGCTCCTGGAGCCGCGCGAGCCGTAGCTGCGTCTCCGGGTGCACGTGCCGACCCGTTGGATGCAGGTGCGCGAAGGCCGGATGACTGATCACGTCCATGCGAGGGCCTCTTCGAAGCGACGCACCACCTGCGGGACGCCGAGCTTCGTCGCGTGCGCGGCCGCTGCCGTCCAGTCGGGAACGACGTCGGGCAATGCCGGAAGAGGAGCGTCAGGATCCATCGTCGCGATCCGGCGATAGAGCCGAAGCGCGTCCGCCTCGCTCCCGAAGCGTCCCGCCTCGAGCATCGCGTCGAGCGACCCGTACTGCGCGAGCAGCTCGGCCCCGCGCTTAGGGCCGATCCCGCGCGCGCCGGGGATGCGATCGGACGGATCGCCGCGGAGGGCGATGAAATCGGGCACCTGCGCCGGATCGACGCCGTAGCGTGCCCGCACCTCGGCCGGGCCGATCCGCGCCGGGCCACCCTTCGCCGGCTGCAGGATGGTCACGCGCTCCGTGACGAGCTGAAACGCGTCGCGGTCGGACGTCGCGACGAGGGCCGTGCCACCCGCGGCCTCCTCTCGCGTCGCCGCCGCCGCGAGGAAGTCGTCCGCCTCGTAGCCGGGCGCCTTCCCGCTGACGAAGCCGGCGGACTCGACGAGCGCCGGCAGGAGATGGAGCTGCTCCAGAAGCTCGTCCTCGAACACGCGCCCGCTCTGGTAGGCCTCGAGCGCCTCGTGTCGGTACGTGGGGACCTCGAGCGTGTCCCAGCCGACCAGTACCGACCGCGGGCGCTCGGCGCGCCACAGCCGGAGCAGCATGTCCGTGAAGCCCAGGAGCGCATTCGCCGGCCCACCGTCCTCGCGGCGCATCGTCTTCGGGAGCGCGTGGTAGGCACGGTGCGTGAACGAATCGCCGTCCACGACGAGCAGCGGTCTCGCGCCGGACGTGGCCACGAGCGGCAGTATCGCGGGTCGCGAGTCTCGGCCACGCGCAAGGCCGGCGCTAAGGTGTCGCGCCGATGAGCAAGAGCCTCGTCATCGTCGAGTCCCCCGCGAAGGCGCGGACCATCGCCGGCTACCTCGGCAGCGGCTATGCCGTCGAGTCGAGCGTCGGCCACGTCCGCGACCTGCCCGACCGCGCCTCCGACGTGCCCGCGGCGCAGCGCAAGCGCTTCGGTGCGCTCGGGGTCGACGTCAACGCGGGCTTCGAGCCCTACTACGTGGTCGACCCCGGCAAGAAGAAGGTGGTGAGCGCGCTCAAGAAGAAGCTCTCGGAGTCCGACGAGCTGCTGCTCGCGACGGACGAGGATCGCGAGGGCGAGGCCATCGCGTGGCACCTCGTGGAGGTGCTGAAACCGAAGGTCCCGGTGCGCCGCATGGTGTTCCACGAGATCACGAAGGACGCGATAACGCGCGCCCTCGACGAGACCCGGAGCATCGACGACCGCCTCGTGGACGCGCAGGAGACCCGCCGCATCCTCGACCGGCTCTACGGCTACGAGGTGTCGCCCGTGCTGTGGAAGAAGGTCACGCGGGGTCTGTCCGCCGGCCGCGTGCAGTCGGTCGCGACCCGCCTCGTGGTGCAGCGCGAGCGGGAGCGCATGGCCTTCCGCTCGGCCGAGTACTGGGACCTGGTCGCGACGTTCGATCCAGACGCGTTCGAGTCCCGGCTCGTATCCGTCGACGGCGCGCGCGTCGCGCAGGGCAAGGACTTCGAGCCGACGAGCGGAGAGCTGCGCGAGGGCGAGGTCGTCCACCTCGACGAGGAAGGCGCGCGAGGCCTCGCCTCCCGCCTCGAGGGCGCGTCGTTCGCGGTTCGCTCCGTCGAGGAGCGGCCGTATCGCCGAAGGCCTGCCGCTCCGTTCCGCACCGCGACCCTGCAGCAAGAAGCGAGCCGGAAGCTTCGGTTCTCAGCGCAGACCACGATGCGCGTCGCCCAGCGCCTGTACGAGGCCGGCTACATCACCTACATGCGCACGGACTCGACGACGCTCTCGGAATCGGCGATCGCCGCGGCCCGATCGCAGGTGGCCGAGCTCTTCGGCGAGGACTTCGTGCCCGCCAAGCCGCGGCAGTACGGCCGCGCCGTCGCGAACGCCCAGGAGGCGCACGAAGCGGTCCGTCCCGCCGGGGATCGGTTCCGGACGCCCAAGGAGCTGCAGGGCGAGCTCGGCCGCGACGAGCTCGCGCTGTACGACCTCGTGTGGAAGCGGACGCTGGCGTCGCAGATGGAGGACGCCCGCGGGAATACCGTCTCGCTGCGGATCGGCGCGACCAGCTCGGCCGAGGAAAACGTCGAGTTCGGCGCCTCCGGCACCGTGATCACGTTCCGCGGCTTCCTGGCCGCCTACGAGCCGGGCAAGGACGAGCCGACGGACGACGACGAGGAGCGTGTCCTTCCGCCGCTACAGGCGGGACAGGACGTGACGCTGGTCACGCTCGAGCCCGACGGACATACGACCGTGCCTCCCGCACGTTTCACGGAGCCGACGCTCGTGCGGGCACTTGAGGAGCGCGGCATCGGGAGGCCGTCGACGTACGCGGCGATCCTCTCGACGATCGTGGATCGGGGCTACGTCTTCAAGAAGGGCACGGCCCTCGTCCCGACGTTCGTGGCCTTCTCCGTCGTCAATCTGCTGGAGCGTCACTTCGAGCAGCTCGTCGACTTCGACTTCACCGCGCGGATGGAGGACGACCTCGATCGCATCGCCGCGGGCGAGCAGGCGCGCAACACCTGGCTCGAGCGCTTCTACTTCGGCGGCGACGGCGACCCCGGGCTCCACCACCTCGTCACGGACCACCTCGACGCGATCGACGCCCGGGCCGTCAACTCGATCGAGATCCCCGGCTCCGAGGCCATCGTGCGCGTCGGCCGCTACGGGCCCTACCTCGAGGACGGGGACCGAAGGGCGAGCCTGCCGCCGGATATGGCACCCGACGAGCTCACACCGGAACGCGCCGAAGAGCTGCTCTCGCAGCCCGACAACCGGCCGCTCGGCTCGGATCCCGAGACCGGACGCGACATCGTGGTTCGCTCCGGCCGCTACGGGCCGTACGTGACTGAGGTGCTCCCGGACGGCGCGGACGACAAGCCGCGAACGGCGTCCCTGTTCGCGTCGATGTCGCCGGAGACCGTCACGCTGGAGGACGCGCTGCGGCTGCTCTCGCTCCCGCGCGTCGTCGGCGAGCTCGACGGCGAGGAAGTCACGGCGCAGAACGGACGCTACGGCCCGTACATCAAGCGAGGAGCCGAATCGCGGTCGCTCGAGAGCGAGGAGCAGCTGTTCACGGTGACGCTGGAGGAGGCGAAAGCACTCCTCGCGCAGCCTCCTAGGCGCCGAAGCCGCCGCGGCGCGGCGAGGGGGCCGCTCAAGGAGCTCGGCCCCGACCCGTCGAGCGGCAAGCCGATCGTGCTGCGCGACGGCCGTTTCGGCCCCTACGTCACGGACGGGGAGACGAACGCGAGCTTGCGGCGAGGCGACACGCCAGAGGGCATCACCCTCGAACGAGCTGTCGAGCTGCTCGCGGAAAGGCGCGCTAAGAGCGAGTAAAGCTTCCCGGAAGGGGTTTTCGACATCCGCTCGAGCGGTCATGATCTAACCAGCCCGGGACGGCAGCGTCTCAGGTGAAGTGAGCCCCTCGGGCTCGTTGATCATGCTCCGCGACGTCCGCCCGCGAACCGCCGACGCTCCGGCGTCGGAATACGAGACGAAGGCCCGAGCGTTTAGGAGCTTGTGACACGCAAGACGTGGAAGATCACCCTGGAATTCGCCAAATACCGCTCGTAGACTCCGTAAGTTTGTTGCACTCGTTCGGCGAACATCGAAAGGACTGACACAGGACGTTGACGCAGAACCAGCTCATAGACCTCTTCGAATCGGAGCACGTCAAGGCGCTCATCGAGCGCGCCGAGGAGCACGGCGGCCAGCTCGAGGCCCCTGAGCTCGAGGCATTCGTGCTGGAGCACGACATCGGCGAGGAGGATGCCGAGCTCCTGCAGCGCGAGCTCGAGGCTCACAACATCGAGATCACGCAGCCCGACGCCGACGTCGAGAAAGAGGACCTCGTCGCGGAGAAGCGCTACGAGGCGGGCCCCATCTCCGGCGCGGCCGACAGCCTGCAGCTCTTCCTCGCCGACGTCGGTCGCCACAAGCTGCTGACCGCCGCCGAGGAGGTTGCGCTCGCGAAGCGCATCGAGCGCGGGGATCCGGTCGCGAAGCGCGTGATGATCGAGTCGAACCTCAGGCTCGTCGTCTCCATCGCCAAGGGCTATCGCGGGCTCGGCGTGCCGTTCCTGGATCTCATCCAGGAGGGGACGCTCGGCCTCAACCGTGCGGTCGAGAAGTTCGACTGGCGCCGCGGCTTCAAGTTCTCGACGTACGCGACGTGGTGGATCCGCCAGTCCGTCCAGCGCGCCGTGGCGAATCACGCGCGGACGATCCGTGTGCCGGTTCACGTCGTCGAGCGCCAGCAGAAGCTCTCGCGGGCCGCTCGCCGGCTCGAGGTGGAGCTCGGGCGCGAGGCGACGAAGGAGGAGCTGGCCGAGGCCACGGGGCTTCCGCTGCAGCACGTCGACGAGGCGCTGGGCGCCGCCCATGCGTCCGTGTCCCTCAACCAGACGGTCGGCGCGGACGACGAGGGCGAGCTCGGCGATCTCTTCGCCGACCGCGAGGCTGCGGATCCGTTCGACGAAGCCGAGGAGTCGCTCCGGCGACAGAGCATCCGCCGGGCACTCGACGCGCTCCCAGAGCGCGAGCGCCGCATTCTCGAGCTCCGCTTCGGGTTCGAGGGCGAGCCCTGGACGCTCGAGGCGATCGGGCACGAGCTCGACCTCACGCGCGAGCGCGTGCGTCAGCTCGAGGGCCAGGCGCTGAAGCGCCTCGAAGCCCTGCGCGACCTCGCAGGGCTGGCCGCCTAGCGGCAACTCCAGACTGCTCGACGACGCGGCCCCTCTCTGGGGCCGCATCTCGTTTACACGCCAGGCCTATACTCGCGCCGTGCTCACGGCGTCAGGCACGGACACGTGACGACAGCCGACGTTGTCATCGCGGAGGTCGAAGCGAGCAAGCCTTCCCAAAGCCCGCGACAGCTCTTCTGGGCGCGCTTCAAGCAGGACAAGGCGGCACTTGCGGGCGGAGTCGTCATCATCATCCTGGTCCTGCTGGCGATCTTCGGTGGCCCGCTCGCGGAGCGGATCAGCGGTCACAGCCAGAACGAGCCGTTCGGAACGATGACCGACGAGTTCGGAATTCCTCGCGGGCCGAACTCCCAGTTCTGGTTCGGCGCCGACGCGGCCGGCCGCGACCTGTTCGTGCGAACGATGTACGGCGCTCGGACGTCCTTGCTTGTCGGGATCGTCGCCTCGGGCATCGCGGTGCTGATTGGGACGACCGTCGGTCTTCTCGCCGGCTTCTTCGGCGGCTGGGCGGACACGACGCTCTCCCGCGGCGCCGACGTCATGCTCGCGGTTCCCCAGTTACTCATCTCGATCGGGATCGTCGCAGCGTGCAGCACGACGAAGGAGGGGTGCGCAGGGGGGCTGATCAAACCCGGGCTGTCCATCGTGATCGCCGTGATCGTCCTGTTCTCGTGGCCTTACGTCGCACGCGTCGTCCGCGGGAACACGCTGTCGTTGAAGGAGAAGGAGTTCATCGAGGCGAGCCGCTCGATCGGAGCCGGTGGCGGGCGGATCCTGCTGGGTGACGTGCTGCCGAACCTCGTCGCGCCGATCATCGTGCTTGCGACACTTCTCGTTCCGCAGAGCATTCTCTTCGAGGCGGCGCTGTCGTATCTGGGACTCGGCGTGCCGCCCGACCAGGCCTCGTGGGGGCAGATTCTCGCCGATGCGTCGGGCCTGTACGACGTAGCATGGTGGCTCATGGTGTTTCCCGGGGCGTTCCTGGTCATCACCACGCTCGCGTTCAACCTGCTCGGCGACGGCTTGCGCGACGCGTTGGATGTGCGCACGGATCGATGACATCGCAGACTGAGCAGCTGAAAGAACGTCTAATGGGTGCAGGCGCAGGCAGTCATTGCGTGATTCCCGCCTGAGGGCGGGGAAAGGAGGGCAAGTGCGAGTTCAACCAACGAAGCGACGAGCGGGGATGTCAATCATCGCCCTCGTCGGCGTTGCGATCCTCACTGCCGCACTCGTCTCGGCCGCATCGGCCGGGCCGCAGGGCAACAGTGCGAAGGGTGGGACGTATCGAGTCGGCTGGGAGTCGAGCTTCGGCTTCACAAACAACTTCGACCCGACGGGCGAGTACCTCGCAAACGCGTTCGCGATCAACACGAATCTCTTGCTGCGCGGTCTCGTCGGCTACAACCACGTCGAGGGCGCCAAGGGGGCGATCGTCGTCCCCGACCTCGCCACGAGCGTGCCGAAGCCGACGAACGGCGGCAAGCGGTACACGTTCAAGCTCAAGACCGGAATCAAGTTCGGTCCGCCCGTGAATCGCGAGATCACGTCCAAGGACGTGAAGTACGCGCTCGAGCGTGAGGCTCGGCCGAAGAACGGCGCGCAGTACGCGTTCTACCTCAGCGGTGTCATCAAGGGCTGGGACGGCTACAGCAAGGGCGAGGGCAAGTCGATCTCCGGCATCAGGACGCCGAATGCGAAGACGATCGTCTTCGACCTCACGCAGCCGACGGGGGACTTCCTGCTGCGGCTCGGTATGCCGGCGACCTTCCCCATGCCCCAAGAGGTCGCGAAGTGCTTCGAAGGCAAGCCGGGCGCCTACGGCCGCTACGTCATTGCCAGCGGCCCGTACATGATCGAGGGCTCGGATCAGCTGAACATCAGCTCGTGCGGCGCGATGAAGCCGATCAGCGGCTTCGACGGCCAGACGAAGCTGACGCTCGTCCGCAACCCCAACTACAAGGCGAGCACCGACAGTCGCAAGGCTCGTGAGAACAACCCAGACAAGTTCGAGTTCACCGTCGACTCGAACATCGACGACATCTACGCCAAGGTCGGCGCAGGCGAGCTCGACGACGAGTACGCAACGGCGTCGCCGAAGGTCTTCCGCGACTACACGGTCAACGCAAGCAAGCGGAAGTACCTCCACTCGAACTGGGCCGACGGCACGTACTACATCACGATGAACATGACGCAGCCCCCGTTCGACGATGTGCACGTGCGCAAGGCGATGAACTGGGTCATCGACCGGGCCGCGCTCACCAAGGCGTGGGGCGGTGCGGTGTCGGGCCAGGTGGCCGGGGGAGACATTCCGCCGACCGTCCTGCACGGAAAGCTGGCCGGCTACTACCCGTTCAAGACGCCCGGTGACGCTGGGAGCGTCGCGAAGGCAAAGGCCGAGATGGCGAAGTCGAAGTACTCGACGAAGGGTGGCGTCTGCAACGACAAGGCGTGCAAGAACGTCCTCCTCATCACGGATGTCCGTGCCGTCGACAAGCTGATGCTGCCCACCATCCAGGCGAACGCCGCAAAGATCGGTCTCACCTTCGCGGTGCGCAGCGTCAACGGCGCGTATCCCGTGATCCAGACCACGTCGAAGAACATTCCGATCTCGACGCGGCCCCGGTGGTTCAAGGACTACGCGGACCCGTCGACGTTCATCGACCCCCTGTTCAAGGGCTCCAGCATCATCCCGAGCGGAAACACGAACTACGCGCTCGTGGGCGTGAAGCCCTCTCAGGTGAAGTCACTCGGCCTGACTGGGAGCACGAAGAACGTTCCCAGCATCGATGCGGCCGCCAACAAGTGCGGGAAGCTGATCGGCAACGCGCGGATCAACTGCTACGCGGCGCTCGACAAGGTGCTGACGACGCAGATCGTTCCGTGGGTCCCGTACATGTGGGCCAAGACGGTGACGATTCTGAGCCCGAACGTGACGAAGTGGAACTTCGACCAGAACGCGGGCTTCACTGCACTCGCACACGTCGCAGTGAAGAGCTAGACCAACTCGGCATATGGAAAGCAGAGAGCAGGGCCTCCACGGAGGCCCTGCTCTCGTCTACCTTCCCGGTACGTGGCGCTTTACATCGTCAGGAGAACGGCGTGGGCGGCAGTGGTCGTCCTGATCGTGCTCCTGCTCACGTACGCCGTCTTCTACATCCTGCCCGCGGGCGATCCGGCACTCCGCTTCGCCGGGAAGTCGCCGACGCCGGAGTCGATAGCCCTCATCAGGCACCGACTCGGCCTGGATCAACCGTGGTACGTGCAGTACGGCAAGTTCGTGAAGAACTTCGTCACGGGCGACGAGTACGGCTGGCCGGGTCTCGGATACTCCTACGTAAACGGCGTTCCCGTCCTCGAGCAGGTCAAGGAGCGAACGCCTCGCACGCTCTTACTCATCGTTGGTGCGGCCACGATCTGGCTCGTCGTCGGCGTGTCGATCGGTGTGCTGTCCGCCGTAAAGAGGCGGACGGTCGCCGACCGAGCGGCTATGGGTTTCGTTCTCTTCGGAATCTCGGCACCCGTCTTTTGGCTCGGACTCATGGCGCTCTTCATTTTCTGGAGCAAGCTGCACTGGACGGGCGGCACGGGGTACGTCCCGATTACGAACGACCCGAGGGGATTCGTTTCGCACATGGTCCTGCCATGGACGGTTCTGGCGCTGCTCTTCGCGGCCATCTACGCGAGGATGACCCGCAACACGCTCCTCGAGACGCTCGGCGAGGACTACATTCGAACCGCTCGGGCAAAAGGGCTCTCCGAGCGTGAGGTCATCACGCACCATGCGCTTCGCGCGAGCCTTGCTCCGATCGTGACGATGTTCGGCATGGACATCGCCCTGCTCGTCGGCGGGGCCATTATCACGGAGTCGGTCTTCAACATCCAGGGTCTGGGCTGGCTCGCCATCACCTCGACGTTCAACCAAGATCTCCCGACGGTCGTCGGCGTGGTCCTGATTGGAGCGATCGCGGTCGTCGTGATGAATCTCTTCGTCGACATCGCGTACGCCTTCCTCGATCCGAGAGTCCGCTACGCGTGAGCGAGGTCGTCCTCGACGTCCGCGGCCTGACGGTCGTCTTTCCTACCCAGACTGGTGACGTCCAGGCGGTTTCCGACCTCTCGTACACGCTGCACCGAGGCGAAACCCTGGGCATCGTGGGCGAGTCGGGCTCTGGCAAGAGCGTCTCCAGCCTTGCGCTCATGGGCTTGCTGAACCGCAACCGCGCCCGCATCTCGGGCGAGGCGCTGCTCTCAGGGCGCGATTTGCTCTCGCTCTCGTCCGACCAGATGCGGGACATCAGGGGTAAGGACGTCGCGATGATCTTCCAGGACCCGTTTGCGTGTCTCCATCCGATGCATCGCGTGGGCGACCAGATCGCCGAGGCGGTCACGGCGCACGCCAAGGTGTCGAATAGCGAAGCCAGCAGGCGAGCAGTGGACCTTCTCGGCGCCGTCGGCATACCCAACGCGAAGAACCGCGCTCGCGACTACCCGCATCAATTCTCGGGTGGGATGCGGCAACGCGCCATGATCGCGATGGCGCTCGTGCACAATCCTTCCGTCCTGATCGCGGACGAGCCGACCACCGCGCTCGACGTGACCGTGCAGGCCCAAATCCTCGAGCTCATCGAGCGCGTCAAGGAAGAGTTCAACATCGGCGTGATCCTCATCACGCACGACCTGGGCGTCATCGCGGAGACAGCCGAGACCGTTCTCGTGATGTACGCAGGGCGTGCCATGGAGTACGGCCCGGCGAACGAGCTCTTCCGGGCTCCGCAGAACCCGTACACCTGGGGACTTCTCGGGTCGATGCCGACCATCGAGCGTCGGTTGGAGCGTCTCGTAGCAATCGAAGGGTCTCCGCCGTCGATGGTGGCCGTTCCGACGGGCTGCGCGTTCAACCCCCGCTGTCCCTACCGCTTCTCACCGTGCACGATCGAGCTCCCGGAGCTGAAGCCGATTCCCGGTGGGCACCTCGATCGCTGCCACCTGTCCGACCAGAGCAAGCGCGAGATCTGGGCGGCGACGATCGCCGAGCGAGTCGGCGCGACAGGATGAGCGCAGGCGACGAGACAATCGTCGAGCTCGAGCACGTCTCGAAGCAGTTCCCCGTGAAGCAGGGGGTGTTCGCGCGCGGCCACCGTCGCGTGCATGCCGTCGAGGACGTCTCGCTCACCGTGAAGAAGGGCGAGACCCTCGGGATCGTCGGTGAGTCCGGCTGCGGCAAGTCCACGACCGCTCGACTGATGCTCCGGCTGCTCGACCCGACCTCGGGCACGGTCCGGTTCGAGGGACAGGACATCTCGCGCCTGTCGCACCGGCGGCTACGGCCCCTGCGGCGCGAGATGCAGATGATCTTCCAGGACCCATACGCCTCGCTGAACCCGCGTAAGACGGTCGAGCAGATCGTCGGCCAGCCGTTCGCCGTGCACAACGTCACGAGCCGACGCGAGGCGAAGCTGCGTGTGCGAGAGCTCCTCGACGTCGTCGGCCTGAGCCGGGAGCACGTCAGCCGCTACCCACACGAGTTCTCGGGAGGCCAGCGCCAGCGCATCGGTATTGCCCGGGCGCTCGCGCTCAACCCGAAGCTGATCGTTTGCGACGAGCCCGTCTCAGCGCTCGACGTCTCCGTGCAGGCGCAGATCCTGAACCTGCTCCGCTCACTCCAGGAGGAGTTCAACCTCACCTACGTCTTCATCTCGCACGACCTCTCGGTCATGCGTCAGATCTGCTCCCGGATCGCCGTCATGTACCTCGGCCGTGTCGTCGAGCTCGCCGAATCCGAGCGCATCTTCGAGCAGCCGCGGCACCCGTACACGGCAGTCCTCATCTCGGCAGTTCCGCGAATGTCCACCAACGGGGCGACGCGAGAGCGGATCGTCGTCGGAGGCGACGTACCGTCGCCCATCGACCCTCCGAGTGGATGCGTCTTCCACCCTCGCTGCCCGCGCGCACGCCCGGGCCACTGCGACGTCGTCGAGCCGGTGCTCGAGCCGAAGGCCGGCGAGCAGGATCACATCGCGGCCTGCCACTACCCGCTCGAGCGGTGGCCGGTCGACAGCTCCGAGCTGCGGTACCGCGAGGACGACGAAGCGCGCGTCGGGGTCGAGTAGCCCGCTCCGGGCCGCCCGCCCATCTCACCCTTTCGAGCCAAACCGCCCACAGGGATCTAAAGGGGTACTCACTAGGCGCCGATATCGGACACGTGGACGCTGCTGAGCGCCGAGAGATCCTGAACCGGTACCGCGATCACAGCCGTCGGTTCGAGGCTGCCGCGGCAAGGCGTAGCTCGAGCCGCCGCGGCGCGGTGATCCCCTTCACGCCTCCCGCTTCACGCGAGGTCGGACAGGACCCCACCGCCCGTGAGATCGAAGTGCTCCAGCTCGTGGCGGACGGCCTCGTGAACCGCGAGATCGGCGAGCGGCTCTTCCTCTCGGAGGAGACCGTCAAGTCGCACGTCCGCCACCTGCTGGCGAAGCTTCAAGCACGAAGTAGAGCCCACGCCGTAGCGGTTGGCTTCCGGCGTGGGCTCATTTTGTAACACCTTCCGTCAGCATCCCAATCTCTCCATCCGAGCCTTGCCCTCTCACGGGGTACCCGAAAGAGGGATGCCCACCCTCGGCGGAGAACCGAGGATGCGACGGACCTACCAGGCCTTGACGTCCTCGTGCATAGGAGAACTCCTCGATTGGGAACTGACGGCAAACGAATCGTATACCCCATTCGAGGGATGGGTCAAGCCGCGCGGGGTGTAGCGGCTCGGACAGGCATGCGGACAAGCATTTACGTCGCTGCCGTCGCGACAACCGCATTGATTACTGCCGCCGTCCTGATTGCTACAGCAGATGGCCTTGAGGCACCCGTCACCGTCCTCGCATTAGCTATCGCGGGAGCCGTTGCGGAACGCAGTGGAGTGCGTCTATCGCGCAACCTCGAGCTCTCCGTCTCTGGACTTCCTGCGATATTTGCGGCGGTTGTCTTCGGGCCGCTGGCGGCTGGCCTTGTCGGCGCTGCCTCGATGCTGGGCGACCCCGAGCTCGTATCCCGGGATCGCGCTCGAGCACCCCGGCTGAAGTGGGCCTCATATACCAGCACGCGCTTTATCGTCGGCGTGCTCACTGGCCTCGCGGCACAGGCGACTATCTCCGCGGTGCCGTCGCGGTTTGGCGGACTAGTGGCCGCGACGCTTG
>JBKPLV010000318.1:0-2142 GCA_046731795.1 Actinomycetota bacterium
GATCGCGAAGGCTCCGTACAAGACCGCGGCGCTGGCCGCGACGTTCCCGATCGGGAACACGGGCGCCGCGAGGGCGATCGCGAGGCCGAGCCGCGGGTCGATCCAGGACGCTGCCGCCGCGCCGACAACGAGCGCCGCCACGAGGGCCGGAGGCCAGAACGGCAGGAGCGTCGCGCCCAGGAGCGTCGCGACGAGGGCGAGCCCGGCCGGCACGATTCGGCGCGCGTGGCGTTGTGCGGGCGCGAGCGTCTTCTCCTCGTCCTCCCGACGTGCCCGTCTCTCTCTCGAGGGGCGCGACTGCGGCGCGCGCAGCGCGTTGCGCAGCTCGGCGGCGAGATCGGGTGCGGTGGGACGGGCGGTCGGATCGAGCGCGAGGGCGGTGTCCACCGCCGTGACGAGCCGTCGCGGGAGACCACTGCGCTCGGACGCAAGCGGAGGGGCGCCTGCCTCGATCGCGCGCGCGACCTCCTGGATCGGCATTCCCCAGAAGGGATGACGATCGGCGAGCGTCTCCCAGAGGAGCACGCCGACCGACCACACGTCGCTCTGCGCGGTCGCCTCGCCGCCCGACAGGCGCTCCGGCGCGATGTAGGCGAGCGTGCCCGGCACGTCGCCGACCGCGGTCAGGGTGTCGGCGCCGTCGAACTGGGCGAGACCGAAATCGAGGAGCCGCACCGAGAGCTCGTCGCGGTCCTCGACGAGGATGTTCGCCGGCTTCACGTCGCGATGGATGATTCCCGCACGGTGCGCATGCGCAAGCGCATCGAGGACCTGGGCGCCCACCTCGACGGCATCGCGGTCCGTGAGAGCGCCGGCCCGGATCGTCTCGCGCAGCGTCCGTCCGGGGACGTACTCGTAGGCGATGTACACGTGACTCGCGTCGTGGCCCACGTCGTATGCGCGCACGCAGCGGTCGTGGCGGAGATGCCGGGCCGCGAGCGCCTCGCGCTCCGCGCGCGCGGCCGCCTTGCCCTCCCGCGCGATGATCTTCAGCGCGACGTCGAGGCCGGTGCGCTCGTCGAGCGCGAGCCAGACCGAACCCGACCCGCCGCTTCCGAGCGGGCGCATGGGCCGATAGCGACCGAGAACGAGGTCCTGGGTGGAGGGGACTGCCGCGACCGACGACATGCCCCACAGTCTTTGCCACCGCTCGGCCGACTCCTCGTATCAGTAGTCCGCTCGGCAGTCGCTGGGAGTGCCTTCGACTCCCGGAGCCGGAAATCCCGGTGGATTTCCGCCTTGCGAAAGGAATAGCTGGTGCCTCATCTAGAGTCCCCGAGGCGGCCGCATGAGTCAGCGCGACGACGACATCCTGGATTTCGACTTCTTCGACGAGGAAGAAGACCCGGCCTGGCAGGAGCCAGAGGGGCTCGAGCCCCAGCCGCAGCCTCCCGAGCGCGGCCGTCGAGGACGCGGACGCGGCTTCCAGCCGCCCCGGAACCTGACGCCCCTTCTTCGTCTGATCGGCCTGATCGCGCTCGGGATCCTCGTGATCGTGCTGCTGGTTGTCTGGGTCGAGGGCTGCACGGAGGAGGCGAAGCTCGACCGCAACCGGACGTACCTCGCGGACATCGGCGCCATCGGGAGCTCGTCGGCGCGTCTGGGGCAGCAGCTCGCGACGACTCTGACGACGCCCGGGCTCAACCAGGAGGACCTCGACGCGAAGCTAGGCGGCTACGTCCAGACTGCGGAGAACCAGACACAGCAGGCCGAGGACCTCAACCCGCCGGGCCAGATGGAGGTCCCGAACGCGGGTGCCGTGGAAGCGCTTCGATATCGGGCGAACGGCCTGCGTGGCCTGCAGACGGCGTTCAAGCAGACAGCCAACGAGACCGACGCGAGCGTCGCGGGCGAGAAGCTGCTCGAGCAGACGCGGCGCTTCCTCGCGAGCGACGTCATCTGGACCGATTCGTTCCAGGAGCCGGCGCAAGTGGTGCTCGACGACGAGGCGATCCAGGGGCTCACCGTTCCGTCCTCCGAGTTCGTCACGACGGACGACCTCGCTCGACAGAGCTCGCTCGCGGCGATCTGGCAGCGGATCCAGGGCGCCGCGACCGGTGGCACGACCACGGGCCTGCACGGGAGCGGGATCGCGTACGTAAAGGCGCTCCCGAGCGGACAGCTGCTCTCGACGACGACGGA
>JBKPLV010000319.1:0-3810 GCA_046731795.1 Actinomycetota bacterium
CGGGCCAGCAGCCTGGCCTTGATGGTCGCCTCCAGCTGCTCGACGGTGACTCCACGCCGCTCTGCGATCTTCGCGACGCGCGCGTCGCAGCGGGTGGCGTGGTCGCCGTCGCCCGAGGATGCGAACGCGACGCCTCCGCCGACGACGAGCGCTGCGGACGCCGCCAGGGCGCCGAGCACGAAGCGGTTCCGTCTCATTCCCGTCTCCTTTCGCTCCACGAATCCGCTGCGGATCCTGGCACCGTGCTGTGAGCGGACGGGGAGGAGTGCGTGAGTGATTCGTAAACGGATCAGGCGGCGCGGACGTAGATCCCGTCCGCGGCCCGCTCGCTGATCGCTCGCTCGGCACCTGCGAGCGCGATCGTGAGCTCGCCGGCAGCAGGCTGCGTGGAGACGACGGCGACCTCGGAGCCGGGCACGAGCCCCTCGTCGTAGAACCAGTGCAGGAGGTCGCCGTCGTGCTCGGCCAGGCGCACGATGCACCCGTCCCTGCCGACTTCGAGCTCGGCGAGGGCGACGAGCTCCGCGTTCTCGGCCTGCTCGAACTCCGTGTCGACGGGCCACCCGTGCGGGCAGCGGTCCGGTGAACCGAGCCGGTCGTTGATGCGCTCGATCATCTCGTCAGTGAACGTGTCGCCGAGCTCGTCTGCGTGCACGTGCGACTCGGCGGCGGTGTAGCCCATGAAGTCCGTGAGGAAGCGCTCGATGATCCGGTGCTTGCGGACGACCCGTTTGGCGCGCTCCGCGCCCTCGGGGGTGAGGATCGCCTCCTTCTGCTCGCCGCGCTCGACGAGACCTTCGGCCTCGAGCCGCTTCAGCATCTCGCCCGCGGACGCGCGGGAGACGCCGAGCATCTCCGCCACGCGGGCGGCGATCGCCGTCGAGCCGGTCGCAGGGCGGTACTCGCCGATCGGGAACGCGAGGAAGTAGATCGTCTCGAGGTACTCGTCGACGGAGTGGCCGTGCGGCTGCGCCATGTCGCCTCCTGGTTGACGGCTCCGAGCCGTCGCCACTATAGTCCTGCCCGGCCGTTGTAAGGTTGCCCTTACACTTGGTTCGTCCGAGCGAAGGAGCGAGGGAAGAAAACATGGGAGCCGGTGTCGTCGTCTTGCGGGAGGGGTTCGAGGCCTCGCTGGTCGTGGGCATCGTCCTCGCGTTTCTCGACCGCACCGGACGCCGTGACGGCTTCGCCGCGGTCTGGGTGGGCGTGGGCGCAGCGCTCGTGCTGAGCCTCGTCGTGGGTATCACGTTGTTCGCCGCCGGCGCTGAGCTGGAAGGCACCTCGGAGGCTGTCTTCGAGGGCGTCGTCATGCTGGTCGCCGCGGGGCTACTGACCTGGATGATCTTCTGGATGCGCGGCCGCGCACGCACGCTGCGCTCCGAGCTCGAGGACCGCACGAAGGCGGCCCTCGATGCAGGATCCGCCCTGGGGCTCGGATTGGTCGTGTTCCTCGGCGTCGCACGGGAAGGGGTGGAGACCGCGCTCTTCCTGTTCAGCTCTGTCGAAAGCTCGAACCACGGTCTCTCGCTCGCCGCCGGGATCATCGGCGGGCTCGCGGCCGTCGGGCTCGGTTACCTGTTCTACCGTGGCTCCCACCGGCTGAACCTCCGCACGTTCTTCACGGCGACGAGCGCGCTGCTGCTCGTCTTCGCGGGCTACCTCCTCGCGATGGGCCTGCACGAGCTGTCCGAAGCTGGAGTGATCCCGGAGAGCGAGGCGCTCCTGGCCGTTGCCTTCGCCGCCCTCGCCGCACCCACGCTCTACTTCTTCTTCCGCAAGCCGAAAACGCCCGCCACGGCCTGACGAGCTCGCTCCGGGCTCGCGGCTACGCTCGCTCGCGGTGGCTCTCGCGGAGATCTATCCGCTGGTGACGGCGCGCGCGCTCGCGCGCCCATTCACCTATCGCGTCGCCGACGAGGTCGCACGCGGCGACGTCGTGTCCATCTGGCTCGGCGCCCGGAAGCTTCGCGGGGTCGTAGCGGAGACGGGCGTCGCTGCTCCGGAGGGCGTTGAGATTGCCGAGGCCGGAGACGTTGTCGACCGTGTCCCCGCTCCGCTCGTCGAGCTCGCGCTCTGGCTCGCGGACTACTACGGCTCCACCCCGGCCCGCGCGCTCGCGCTCGTCGCGCCGTACCGCGCCCGGCGACGCGGGGCGCTGCGCCAGCCCGGCCTCCGCGAGGGCTTCGGCGGGGAGGCCGAGCCGGACGAGCTGACGGCGGCCCAGCGCGATGCGGTCTCCCGCATCGTCGCGGCCCTCGATACCGGCGGACACGTCCTCCTGCACGGGCCGACCGGGAGCGGGAAGACGGAGGTGTACCTGCAGGCGAGCGCCGCCGCGCTCGCTCGCGGTCGTGGCGTCATCGTGCTCGTCCCCGAGATCGCCCTGACCCCGCAGACCGTCGGCCGGTTCCGGGAGCGCTTCGGCGACGGCGTGGCGGTGCTCCACTCGGCGCTGAGCGACGCCGAGCGACGCGACGAGCGCGAACGGATCGCCGCGGGCGCGGCCCGTGTCGTCGTCGGGGCGCGCTCGGCCGTGTTCGCGCCCGTCGAGCACCTCGGGCTCGTCGTCATCGACGAGGAGCATGACGCGTCCTTCAAGCAGGAGTCGGATCCTCGCTACGACGCGCGGACGGTGGCAGCGAAGCGCGCTGCCCTGGAGGGCGCCGTCGCCGTCTACGGAAGCGCCACCCCTCGCGTCGAGAGCTGGAGTCGCCTCGAGCGCCTCGAGCTGCCAACTCGGATCGGCGCCCCGCTGCCGACGGTCAAGCTCGTCGACCTCAGGCGGGAAGCTGGCTATCCGCTCTCCGCACCTCTCCTCGCGGAATTGGCGCGCGTCGTCGATCACGGGGGCCGGGCGATCCTGCTGCTGAACAGACGGGGCATGTCGGGCGCGATCCACTGCCGCGCCTGCGGCAGCACCCGGCGCTGCCCGAGCTGCGACATCGCGCTCACGCTCCACTCCGACTCGCGGCTCCACTGTCATCACTGCGGCTTCTCGACCGAGCTTCCGAGCGCGTGCCCGGAGTGCGGCTCGGTCGAGCTCGCGCGCATCGGGGCTGGAACGCAGCGGCTCGACGCCGAGCTCGCGCGCCGGGTTCCCGGCCTCGAGCGGATCCGCATCGACGCCGACACGGCCTCGGCACCCGGCGCGCTGCGTGCGGCGCTCGAACGCTTCTCGAGCGCTCGAGGCGCCGCGCTCATCGGGACGCAGATGGTCGCGAAGGGCCACCACTTCCCAGGGGTAGAGGTCGCGGCCGTCGTCGATGCGGACGCAGGCCTCGCTTTCCCGGATTTCCGCTCGGAGGAGAGGACGTTCCAGCTCGTCACCCAGCTCGCGGGACGGAGCGGCCGGGACGCGCCGGGGCGCGTCGTCGTGCAGACCTTTCAACCCGACGCGACGCCGTTCACCTTTGCGCTCCGACACGACGTCTCGGGATTCCTCGCGCACGAGCACGAGCGTCGCCGCGAGCTCGCCTATCCACCTTTTTCACATCTTGTTGCACTCGTCGTCTCTGGACCTGACCCTGGCGACGTGGAGCGGGCGCTCCGCGAGCTCCGCGGGGCGCTCGACGGGCCGGACTCGCGGCTGCTCGGCCCGGCTCCGCTGCTCCGGCTGCGAGGCCGCCATCGCGCTCAGCTCCTAGCGAAGACGGACTCTCCGCGTGCCTTCGCAAGCCGTGCTGCGGGGGTGCTCGCGCGGGCCGCGCCGGCGATGCGGAGGGACGGACTGAGCGCTGTGGTGGACGTGGATCCGCAGTCCCTCTAGCGGGCTAGTCCGAAATGGACGTGGCCGATTCGGCCAATTGTGCG
>JBKPLV010000320.1:0-8089 GCA_046731795.1 Actinomycetota bacterium
CGATTCCGGGTTGTGATCGACAACGACGAACGGTGCACCGGCCGCTTCGAACTCCGCGGCCACGCTGCGACCGACCCGGCCGAAGCCGCAGATGATCGCATGGCCGCGCAGGTTCTCGATCGTGCGCCGCATTCTCCGCTCCGAGTAGGCCTCCGACAGTGCCCCGTGCGCGATCAGGTCGACGATCGCCCCCGCGAGGTAGAGGAAGATTGCCACGCCCCCGACCAGGAGCACGATCGTAAAGAGTTGCGCGCCGGTCCCCTCCGGACGCGTGTCGAGCCCGGTCAACGTCGTCGAGACGACGGAGCGGTAGAAGGAGGCGACCCAGCCTTCGGAGAGGATGAGCTGGAAGCCCACGGTCCCGATGACCAGCACACCGATGAACGCCGCCTGGGCGATCGCAAACTGCCGCCAGGGAAACGCGCTGCGCACGCCGCCATCGTAGGCGGCTTCTCGCGAACGCCTAGCCGGTCTTGGTCGACGCCGACGGCGCGGACGTGATCGGGATCACGACGCCGTCGCGATGGAGCGCGAGCTGGACTTCCTCGCGCGCCTTGTAGATGCGCCACTTCACGGTGGCGAGGGTGATCTCGAGCGTCTCGGCGATCTCGGTATAGGAAAGGCCGACGACGTCTCGGAGGAGGAGCGCCATCTTCAGGTCCGGGTTCAGCGCCTCGACCGCCCGCCACACCGCGTCGATCGTCTCGGAGCGCTCGGCGGGCGCGTCGACGACCTCGAGGGGCGGCGCGTCGTCGATGTTCACGACCGCGCGTGGCCGCCGCTCGAGCGCGCGAAGCTCGTCGAGCACGCGGTTCTTCGTCACCTGGAAGAGCCACGTCGTGAACCGGGACCGCAGCGAGAAGCTCGGCAACCCCTGGAAGACGCGGAGGAACACCTCCTGGGTCAGATCCTCGGAGAGGCTGCGATCACCAGTCAGTCGCAGGACGTAGTTGTAGACCGGCTGCTCGTACGTCCGGACGATGATCGAAAACGCACGTTCGTCACCCCGCTGAGCCTTGCGCAGAACGCCGAGATCTGGCTGTGGGAGCGACATGTGCGCGGCGAGTATAGGCTCAGAGTTGTAAAGGGATTCCGCGGGGGCAGTTACAGGCGCGTTGCGAGCCGATTCCCTGTCATCTCAATAGGAATCGCCACTCCGAGCATCCCCAGAATGGTGGGTGCAAGGTCCGAGAGTTCCCCGTGTTCTGGAAGCTCGAAACCCTCGCTGGTGAGGACGAGCGGCACGGGATTGGTGGTGTGCGCCGTGTGCGGGCTGACGCCGTCCGGCTCGAGCATCTGCTCCGCGTTTCCGTGGTCGGCGGTCACCAGGCAGACACCTTCCGCGGCGTGGACGCACTCGACGACCCGCCCAAGTGCGGCGTCCGCCGCCTCGACCGCAGCGATGACCGCGGGGATCGAGCCCGTGTGTCCGACCATGTCCGGGTTCGCGAAGTTGACCACGAGGAACGCGTAGCCGCCGCCGATCTCGTCGCACACGCGATCGGCGACCTCGGCGACCGACATCTCCGGCTTCTTGTCGTAGCTCGGGACGTCGCGGGGTGACGGAACGAGGATCCGCGTCTCCCCCTCCCACTCCTTCTCCTCGCCGCCGTTGAAGAAGTACGTCACGTGCGCGTACTTCTCGGTCTCGGCCACGTGCAGCTGGCGCAGGCCGTGCGCGGCGAGCACCTCGGCCAGCGTGTCGTGGACCTCCTGCTCGTCGAAGGCGACCGGGAACGGAAAGTCCTTGCGGTATCGCGTCATCGTCGTCAGGTCGATCCCGGCCTCGAGCAGCCGCTCGGAGAGCTGGCGCGCGCGATCCGGCCTGAAGTTGAAGAAGATCGCTGGGTCGTTCTCGGTCAGCCGGGGCCGCCCGTCGAGCACGACCGGCTCGACGAACTCGTCGGTCACCCCCGCGTCGTAGCTCGCTCGGACCGCCGCGACAGGATCGTCGGCGTGTGCTCCCTCCCCGGAGACGATCGCCGCCAGCGCACGATCTGTCCGCTCCCACCGCTTGTCGCGGTCCATGGCGTAGTAGCGCCCGCACACGGTCGCGATCCGCTCCGCCGGCAGGGTCGCGAGGTCCTTCTGTGCGGCGTGCGGCGAGACGTCTCGCCCGTCCGTGAACGCGTGGATCCACGTGCGCTCCCCCATCCCTTCGGCATCCGCGAGGTCGAGGAGCGCCCTGAGGTGGTCGATGTGCGAGTGCACGCCTCCCTGCGAGACGAGCCCCAGCAGGTGGACGTCGCCGCCCCGCTCGCGGGCTCTGCGAAAGGCGCTGGTCAGCGCCTCGTTGCGCGCGAGCGACCCGTCGGCGACCGCCTGGCCCACCCGTGCGAGGTCCTGGAGGAGGATCCGGCCGGAGCCGATCGTCAGGTGCCCCACCTCGGAGTTGCCCATCTGCCCTGCCGGCAACCCCACGGCCTCGCCCGAGGCCTTCAGCGTGCCGTGGGGATATCGCGCCGAGAGACCGTCGAACACCGGCGTGTCGGCGAGCTCGATCGCGTTTCCCGGACCGGGCGGAGCGATCCCCCAGCCGTCGAGGATGATGAGGGCGACGAGCGTCAAGCGGGCTGCAGGCCGGCGCGGCAGATCGCCTCGAACGAGGGCACGTCGAGCGACGCACCGCCGACGAGCGCGCCGTCTACGTCCGGCAGTGCGAGGAGCACGGGCGCGGTCGCGGGGCTCACGGAGCCACCGTAGAGAACCGGAGCGTCGTGGAGCGACTTGACGAACGCGTGCGCCTCCTGCGCGATCTCTGGCGTCGCGGTCTTACCCGTCCCGATCGCCCAGACGGGCTCGTACGCGATCACGAGGCGCTCGTGCTGCGGAAGCACGGCGACCTGTCGCTCGAGCACGGCCTCGGTCTCGCCGGCCTCGCGCTCGGCCTCCGTCTCGCCGATGCAGGCGATGACGTGCAGGCCGGCCTCGAGGGCAGCCTCCGCGCGCATCCCCACCGTGGCGTCGGTCTCGCCGAAGTGCTGCCGCCGCTCGGAGTGCCCCACGATCGTGCCCGTCACGCCGAGCTCGAGGAGCATCGGCGCGGACACCTCTCCCGTGTACGCGCCCTCGAGCTCCCAGTGGACGTTCTGGGCGTACACGCTGATCCCCGAGTCCGCTCCGAGCCCCTGGATCGTGGCTGCGAGCGACACGTACGGCGGACACACGACCACGTCGACTCCCTGGACGCGGTTCGTCACGAGCCGGAGCTGCGTCGCGAACTCTCGCGCCTGGTGCGCTCCCTTGAACATCTTCCAGTTGCCGGCGACGAGCATGCGGCGGGATCGTAGGCACTCGCCGCTGCTAGCGTCGCGCTCCATGAGCTTGGAGCTCTGGGAGCAGCGCTTCCGCGCGCCCGTCTCGTTCCTCCCGGAGTGGTCGCCGCTCGCACCGAGCCGCGCCGTGTACGTCTCGAACGAGTCCGGGAGCTGGCAGGTGCACACCCTCGACGCGGACACGGGAGTCACGCGCCAGGCGAGCGGCGATCCCGTCGGCCTCGTCGACGGGATCCCGACGCTCGACGGCGAGGGCGTGGTCTGGTTCGAGGACGAGAGCGGCGACGAGGCCGGTTCTTGGGTCGTCCAGCCCTTCGACGGCGGCGAGACGCGGCCCTTCCTCGACGGCGTCCCCTACGGATGGTCGAACGGCCTCGCGCAGGCGCCGGGGATCGTCGTCGCGGGTATCGGCGACCGCGACGGCTTTGCGATCCACGTGTCGCTCGACGGCGCGCCGGCGCGCGAGCTCCAGCGCTCCGCGGCGTACCTCGGGCTCGGAGGAGGCGAGAGCGGCGGCTTCCTGCGCGGTGCTCTCTCAACGGACGGGACGCTCCTGTGCGTCGAGCACGCCGAGCACGGCGACCTCATCCATCCCGCGCTCCGTGTCGTCGACCCGCGCTCGGGCGAGACGGTCGGGGAGCAGCGCGACCAGGGCCTCCGTCTGGCGTCCTCGTGCTGGTCACCGGTTCCGGGCGATCAGCGCCTCGCTTTCACACACGAGCGCGAGGGCGACGAGCGGCCGGGGATCTGGGACCTCGTGACCGGGCAGCGCCGCGATCTCGAGCTCGATCTCGGCGGTGCGGTCACAGCGGCGGACTGGTGGCCGGACGCGTCGGCGCTCCTCCTCCTCAACGTCTTCGAGGGCCGCAGCTTCCTCTACCGCTACGACCTCGCGAGCGGCGAGCTCACGCAGGTCCCGACCGAGCCGGGGTTCGTCTGGAAGGCGCGGGTCCGACCCGACGGGCGCATCTGGCTCGTCCACGAGCAGGGCCGGCGGAGGCGCCTCGTCCTCGACGACTCGCGCACCGAGGTGGTGACGCTCGAGGGCGCGGCGGCCGACGGCAGACCGTACGTGTCCTGGCACTTCGAGAACGAGCACGGACAGGAAGTCCACGGCTTCTACGTCACGCCGGACGACTCGGGCGGCCCGTTCCCGGTTCTGATGTTCGTGCACGGCGGGCCCACGTGGTACGACCTCGACCGCTGGCAGCCCGAGGTGCAGGCGTACGTCGATCTCGGCTTCGTCGTCGGGCTGGTGAACTACCGCGGCTCGATCGGCTACGGGCGCGAGTGGCGGGACACGCTCATCGGCAACATCGGCGGGCCAGAGCTCGAGGACGTCAACGCGGGCCTGCGCGACCTCGTCCGGCGCCGCCTCGCTGATCCCGACCGGGCTGTGATCGCCGGGTACTCGTGGGGCGGCTACGTCACCCTGCTCGAGCTCGGCAAGCATCCCGGCCTCTGGCGGTGCGGGATCGCCGGCGTCCCCGTCGGCGACTACGAAGCGGGCTACGTGGAGCTCTCGCCCGTCCTGCAGGAGTACGACAAGGCGCTGCTCGGCGGGAAGACGCCGGCCGAGGTCCCCGACCTGATGCGCGACCGGAACGCGATCAACTTCGCGGACGCGGTGCGAGCGCCCGTCCTCTTCTTCATCGGGCGGAACGACTCACGCTGCCCGTACCGGCAGGCCATGGCATACGTGGACAAGCTCGCAGCCCGCGGGCACCTGCACGAGGTCGTCGTCTACGACACGGGGCACTCGTCCTTCGACGTGGACGAGAAGGTGCGGCACGTAGCACTCGCGCGCGACTTCCTCCGCCGCCACGTTCCGGGCCTGCGCTAAGCGGACGGGATCGCCGCGACGCCCGGGAGCTCCTTGCCCTCGAGCAGCTCGAGCGAGGCGCCGCCGCCGGTCGAGAGCCACGAGATGCGGTCGGCGACACCGAGCTCCTGGACCGCCCGCACGGAGTCGCCGCCGCCGACGACCGTGAATGCCTCCGCCTCGGCGACGGCCTGCGCGACGGCGTTCGTGCCCTCCGCGAAGCGCGGCCACTCGAAGACGCCCATCGGCCCGTTCCAGAAGACGGTTCGTGCCTCCCGGATCGTGGCCGCGAAGCTCTCGCGGGTCGCAGGGCCGATATCGAGCCCGAGCCATCCCTCCGGGACGTCGTCGTAGGGCGCGATGCTGCTTTCCGCCTCGGCCTCGAACGCCGAAGCCGCGACCACGTCCGTGGGCAGCTGCGCGTCGTACGGGAGCGGGTTCCCGTCCCGGAGTTCCTCGGCCATCTTCCCGCCCACGAGGACTGTGTCCGCCCGCTTCCCCAGGTGCTCGAGCACGCCGAGCTTGTCCTCGACCTTGGCGCCGCCCGCGACGAGGACGAACGGCCGCTCGACGTCGCCGAGCAGCCGCCCGAGCATCTCGAGCTCGCGCTCGAGCAGAAGGCCGGCATACGCGGGCAGCAGGTGCGCGACCCCCTCAGTCGACGCGTGCGCGCGGTGGGCGGAGCCGAACGCGTCGTCGACGTACACGTCGCGACCCTCTGCGAGCCGGGCAGCGGTCTCGGGGTCGTTCTTCGTCTCACCGGGATCGAAGCGCGTGTTCTCGAGCACCTCGATCCGGTCGTCCGGGAGCAGCTGACGGAGCCGGGCGGCGACCGGCACTATCTCGAACGCCGGGTCGGGGCCCTTCGGACGGCCGAGGTGGGAACACACGGCGACGTGCGCCGCGTCGCGCTCGAGCAAGAGGTGGAGCGTCGGCAACGACGCCCGGATCCTCGTGTCGTCGGCGACGCGCCCCTCCTCGAGCGGGACGTTGAGGTCGGCACGGACGAGGACGCGCTTCCCCGCGACGTCCGCGTCGCGAACCGACCGCGGCATCCTCATCTCAGGGCAGGAGCTTCGGAATGATGTCGACGAGGCGACACGAGTATCCCCACTCGTTGTCGTACCAGCCGAACACCTTCACCGTGCTTCCGCGCACCATCGTCAGCTCGCTGTCGAAGATGCACGAGAACGCGCTCCCGTTGATGTCCGTCGACACGATCGGGTCTTCCGAGTACTGGAGGATGCCTGCGAGCGGCCCGTCGGCGGCCGCTCGGAAGGCGTCGTTGACCTCTTCAGCCGTCGTCTCGCGACCGAGAGTGACGACGAGGTCGGTGAGTGAGCCGGTCGAGACCGGCGCCCGGACCGAGATCCCGTCGACCTTGCCCTGGAGCTCGGGCATGACGATCCCGATCGCCTTGGCGGCGCCCGTCGTCGTCGGGATGAGGTTGATCGCAGCAGCCCGGGCACGACGTAGGTCCTTGTGCGGGAAGTCGAGGATCACCTGGTCGTTCGTGTACGCATGGATCGTGGTCATGAAGCCCGACTGGATCCCGCCGAGTTCGTGCAGCACCTTCGCCATCGGCGCGACGCAGTTGGTGGTGCACGACGCCATGGAGACGATCTGGTGCGCGTCCGCGTCGTACGCGTCGTCGTTCACCCCGAGGACGAGGGTGACGTCCGGATCCGTTGCCGGCGCGGAGATGAGCACCTTCTTCGCACCGCCTTCGAGATGCTTGCCCGCGCCTTCGCGATCGGTGAAATGTCCAGTCGACTCGAGCACCACGTCGACCCCGAGCTCGTTCCAGGGGAGCGCCGCAGGGTCGCGCTCGGACACGATTCGCAGCTCCTCGCCGGCCGCGCGAAGCACGCCGTCCGCGAGCTCGACGTCACCGCGGAACGGGCCGAGGTTCGAGTCGTAGCGGAGGAGATGGGCCATCGTCTTCGCGTCGCCCAGGTCGTTGAGCGCGACGATCTCGACGTCCGCCCCGAGCGCGTGCTGCGCCCGGAAGAAGTTCCGCCCGATGCGCCCGAACCCGTTGATGCCGACCCGAATCGCCATTCGTTCCTCCGTTTCTCGTCCGACCGACTCTCTCGGCGAGTCTAACGACGGCCTGCCGCGAGCCCCTCGAGAAGGCGAAGGCGCCGATGGACGGCCGCCTTTGTGGCCGGCGGATCGGTCCGCGCGGCGAGCTCGCGCAGCGAGGCGGTCGGATGACGGAGCCTGAGCTCGGCGGCCTCGCGCAGCGAGTCCGGAAGGTTTTCCAGGCCTTCGTTCGCGCGGAGCCACTCGACGGCCTCCAGCTGGCGGCGCGCCGATCGGTTCGTACGGACGAGATTCGCGTGATCGGCGTTCGCGAGCCGATTGGCCTGCGAGCGCGTCTCGGCGAGGACCTGGCGCTCCTCGAGCGCGAGGACGGTCTCGGCCGCGCCCATGAGCGCGAGCAGCGACTCGATCGTTTCCCAGCTCTTCGCGTAGACGAGCGCGTGCCCGGCGCGCTCGGCCGTCGTGAGCTGAACGCCCTCGGCCTCGGCGAGCCGAGCGAGGAGCGCGGCAGCCTCCCGCGAGGAAGCCCGGAGCTCCAGGTGCGGCGAGCGGCCGAGCGAGAGCGACCCGGCGCCGAGAAACGCACCGCGCAGGTACGCGGCCCGGCAGCAGCTCCGCGCCACGACCCGGCGCGGCGGCCGCTCGAGTGGGGCGTGCCGAGCGTCCACCACTCCCGCGGCCACGAGCACGCGCAACGAGTCGGCGTCCCCGGAGACGTGGAGCTGGTAGCGCGTCGCCGTGTCGAACGCCCGGCGCCGGTACGTACGGACCTCCGACCGGATGCCACTGTCGCGCAGGAGCGCGAACGCGCGGCGCACGGCGGCGCCGCTTCCGAGATCGAGGTGGAGCGCCCAGTCGCCGGAGCCACGGAGGTGCAGGCTGCCCGCCGAATGGAAGAGCGCCGAGAGCTCCGCGCGGCGGTCGCATTCGCGCTGCGGCGCGATCG
>JBKPLV010000321.1:0-1553 GCA_046731795.1 Actinomycetota bacterium
CTCCGGTTGCGCGTCATCAAGGGGGGGAACACGTGAGCGGACATACCCTCGACGAGCTCCGGTCCTCGGCTCCGTACGCGTACGTCGTCCTCGACGACGACGACCGCATCGTCCACCTCTCGAGGGCTTTCCACGACACGCGCGGGCGCGGCGTGGGCCACGTCTTCTGGGACCACTTGCCGGGGGCACGCGAGATCTACGGACCGCACCTCGCCGAGGCCCGCGACACCGGACGCCCGGTCGAGGCCCTGATCTTCTATGCAGGGAGACTCAAGCGCCTGCTCGTGATTCCGGGCGGAGACGGCCTCGCCCTGCACGTCGAGAACCTCGTCGAGCTCGACGTCACCTCTGTCGGGACGCTGACGCGGAGTCTGCAGCGGCTCGACGCCGAGCTAGCTGATCGAGCGTGCGAGCAACACGGTCGACGAGGGCACGCGTCTCTGCGAGCTCTTCCCTGAGTGCTGCCAGCTCGATCGCTTGAGCGGTCGCCACGTCGGTCGCACGCACGAGGTCGCTGGTCGTCGTCCCCGTCAGCTCGGCGATCCGCCGGAGTCTCGGCAGGGACGGGCTCGTCACGCCCCGCTCCCAGCGAGAGACGGTGATCGACTCGACGCCCAGCTCCTCGGCGAGCTGCTTCTGGGTCAGGCCGGCACTGCGCCGCGCCGTGCGCAGTCGAGCCCCCACACCGCCGCTGTCGAGGGTCCCCCCCAAGCCTTCGAGTTCATATCAAAGCGACCGTCCCGCCGAAGCGAGAGCGTTTGACGCCGTGTCAACGATCGCGCAGCCGCACGCGCTTCCCACACCGCTCGCAGCGCTGGTAGCGCTCGGTGAGGAAGAACGGCCGCCGCCTGCGCGGCAGCTTGTGGCCGAAGATCCGGCAGCGCAGCTTCACTCGGCTGGGCCGACCTTGACCAGCATCTTCCCGATGTTCTCGCCGCGGAACAGCCCGAGGAACGCTCTCGGGGCGTTCTCGATTCCCTCGACGACCGTCTCCCGGTACCGGAGCCGGCCCTCGCGCACCCACTCCGACGCCTGCGCCACGAACTCCCCAAAGTGATCGAAGTGGTCGAGGATGATGAAGCCCTCGATGCGCAGGCGCTTGGTCACGACGAGGAACATGTTCCGCGGGCCAGGTGTCGGCTCGGGGTCGTTGTAGCGCGAGATCGAGCCGCAGGCGACCACCCGTCCGTGGTTGCGCAACGCGCCGATCGCCGCCTCGAGCTGCTCCCCGCCGACGTTGTCGAAGTAGAGGTCGATGCCTTCGGGCGCGAGCTCCGCGAGCGCGCGTCGCGGACGCTCCTTCTTGTAGTCGAAGGTCGCGTCGAACCCGAGCTCGTCGAGCCACGCGAGCTTCTCGCTCCCGCCCGCGCTTCCGATCACCCGGCAGCCCGCGATCCGGGCCATCTGGCCGGCCGCGCTCCCGACCGCTCCCGCAGCCCCCGACACGAACACCGTCTGCCCCTCCTTCGGCTCGCCGAGGACGAAGAGGCCGTACCACGCGGTGAGGCCGGGCATCCCGAGGACGCCGAGCGCGGTCGACACCGGCGCTGCCG
>JBKPLV010000322.1:0-1156 GCA_046731795.1 Actinomycetota bacterium
CGAACGCCGCGGCCAGCCACGCCTCCCGCCGCCAGAGCCCGGCGAGGATGGCGAGATTCCAGAGGACGAAGGCCAGCATCCCGGCAACACCGGTGTCGACCCCGAGCTCGGTGTACGTCGACTCGCCCGCCTTGATATCGACGCCCGTCCGCTTCGCGACCACACCCGCGTTTCCGAGCCCGAAGCCCTCCGGGTTCTCGAAGACGACACGCACGCCGTCGCGCAGGTTCCGCCAGTGGCTCTCGGTCGACGCCTCGTTCCCGGAGAACGGGTCCTCGCTCGTGCCGCCGTGCTGCTGCGCGTTCTGGCGAAGCCACTCGAGCTCGTCGGGCGTGTAGCTGGTCGACGGGCCGATCGACGGGTAGACGGCAAGGAAGGCGGCGCTCACCACGACGGAGGCGGCGGCGAGCACGGCGGGCATGGCACGGCGCTGCGCGAGCGCAAGGACGAGGAGCCCGAACACGAGCGCAGTCAGCGCCGCACGCGTGTGCGTGTACAGGAGCGCGACATACAGGACCGCGATCGCGACGCTCCACCACCAGCGAAACGGACGGCTCACGACGTAGATCAGCGCGACGACGAGCACGTAGGCACTCGCGAGCGGCGAGAGGAAGGTGGAGACGAGACGCCGGATGGGGTTGTCCTCGTCGCCGGTGTTGTAGACCCAGTTCTCGGGCAGGCCGGAGAGGCCCTTGTAGTCGAGCCCGAGCTGCTCGCTGTACCAGCTCCCCACTCCCGAGTCTCGCCAGGCCTGTAGCGAGACGAACGCGAGGTCGGCGAGGCCGACCACCGCCACGACGACGGCCGAGACGATGATCAGCCCCCCGAGACGGCCGCGCTCCTGCCAGGCGAATCCGAAGAGACGCCCGAGCGCGTAGGCGGCGACCGGGAACAGGTGATGGCGGACGGCGAGGAGCTCGCCCCGCGCGGTCGCCTCACCGCCGAGCAGGCCCTGCGGAAGCGCCCAGTAGACGAGGACGATGAGCGCGTAGGTCGCGGCGAGGACGTCGGCGGCCTTGATGGGAGGCACGCGCCGCACGTGCCAGGCGACGACGACGAGCGCGACCAGGAGCAGCGCTTCCTTCCAGGCGGCGGCCACGTCGAGCGCCGTCCCGCGCACGCCGAGGTCCCAGAGCTGCGCCATCGCGGCGTTGTG
>JBKPLV010000323.1:0-3899 GCA_046731795.1 Actinomycetota bacterium
AACGATCTCGACCTACTCGCGCTCCGTGCTCGGTGCGAGCAGGAACCTAGTGGGCCGCACTAGCGAGGTCAAGTCAAAGAGCATCTGTTTTCTGCAGTTTGCGACCTTCTTCTTGGACACCAGCCGACCGCTGCCAGGCAGGCGCTCACGCGTGCGCATGTGTTTCGCAGGGTCTCCTTGAGTGGGCCGGGTTGGATTCGAACCAACGACCTTGGGATTAAAAGTCTTGACGACAGGCCTGCAACGGCACGCGCGCGGCGGAAACAGGCTGCAAGTCCGCCCACTCATGACCGCGGCCTCCTGCATTGGACTGCGGGACTCGGAGACGATCCGGTACTCCGCTGCGTACTCCACGATCGCGAGCTCCCGACGCGCTGAGAACGGCGACGCGATGAGAGTGCAGCGGGAGTCGCCACCTCCCGCAGCCGATCGCGGTCAAGCCGGCACGGGCCTCCGACTGTGCCACGCGAGTTTGATCACGCTTCACGACTGTCCCTTCTGCCGCGCGCGCCCAGCGATGACAAGATGTGCACATGCGCCCGGCCTCCATACTGGCCGGGCTCTTCCTCATCGCGCTCACGCTGCGCCCGCAAATTGTCGGTGTCGGTCCACTTCTCCCCGATATCCAAGACAGCCTGAACACGACGCATGCCGTCGCGGGACTGCTCGCAACGATTCCTGTCCTGTGCATGGGGCTCTTCGCGCCGCCAGCTGCCTATCTCAGCTCACGCGTGGGGACGCGCACTGCCATCACCCTCTCGGTCCTACTCATCGGCGTCTTCGGAATCGCGCGCGCTTTGGCTCCCGGCGCTGCGCTCGTCGTTCTCTTCACCTGGCCGATCGGCATCGGGATGGGCGTTGCCGGTGCGGTTGTGCCGGTGGCGATCAAGGAGCGCTTCGCCGCTCGACCAGCTGGCCCAACCGGCATCTACACGACCGGGATCCAGACCGGATCCGCGGTCTCGGCCGCCGTGGCTGTACCCCTTGCCGCGTGGTATGGCGGCTGGCGCGCTTCACTTGCTGTCTTCTCGCTCGTCACGTTGGGACTCGCGGTTGTCTGGGTTGTGCTCACCCGCCACGAGCCAGCACACGAGCGTCGCGCCGAGCGCCCTCCGCGTCTTCCGTGGCACAGTCGCGTGGCCTGGCTCCTCGTTGCGCTCTTTGCGCTCATGTCGTCGACGTACTACGGGATCAACGCCTGGCTTCCCGACTCGTACGTGGAGCGCGGGTGGAGTACGCAAGCGGCCGGAAGCCTATTGGCAGTGCTCAATCTCGTAGCCATCCCAGCTGCCTTCATCGTCCCCTGGCTGTCTGACCGTATGTGGACGAGGCACGTGTGGCTCTTGGCGATGGCGACGAGCTTTGTCGTCGGAATGGTCGGCGTCGTTCTGGCACCGGTGGGCGCATTCATCTGGGTCGTGGCGCTCGGCGTCGCGAGCGGCGGCATGTTCTCGCTTGTACTGACGGTGCCGCTCGACCTGGAACAGGATCCCGGGCGAGTGGGCGCTCTCGTCGGAATGATGCTCGGGCTCGGATACACGATCGGTGCCATCAGCCCGTTCCTACTGGGCGCCGTTCGTGACGCAACCGGCAGCTTCACAGCATCTCTGTGGCTCATCGCGGTCTTCTCCGCCTTCCTCTTCGCAACGATCGCGGCGCTACCGACGCGCTCCGACTCCACCCCTGGGCAGCTTCGCGGCGATCCATCGCCGCGCTGACGGCGACAGTCCGCACCTTCGTCGACACCGCGACGACATTCGAAGGGCGTCAGGACATCGCGATGGCCGTCTCTTCGCGAATGGCAAGTTCGAGGACGGCGCCCCGTTCGCCCACGTCCGCTCATACATCGCATGGGCTCGGACTTTGGAAGCTCCGTTCTTGGTCACGCGCACGCTCATGACACTCGTCGTCGGCTTCCTGTCCGAGGAGTCCATGCAGGAATACCTCGACATGGGCCGCCTAGTCCGCATCTGGTTCGGTCCTCGCGCGCATGCGCGCGCGTGATAAGAGGTGCGATAGCGGCGTATGTCCATCAGCAGCGTGAGCCAGTCCGCGTTGGAGTCATTTCGGACTGGCCTGGTTGTGCTCGATCCTCAGTTCGGTAGCAGTGCTGGTGGCACGGTGCCACTGGACTCGAGTTCCACGAGGAGGTCGGGCTCCAGGTATCGCGTGTGCTCGTTCGACTCCAAGTTCTCGCGGCCCCGCACCGGAAGACGGCGAACCCGATCGCCGACCCGACCACTATTGGCGCGTCCTCCGCGCGGCTCAGAACCAGGCAAAGAAGCGCTCGAGCGCCTGCGTAAGAGTGTCTGGCGCGCACAGCATGATCGGCTCCTCAATCGACGGCTCGAGCCCCTCGCCCCAGGCGACGAGAGCTGGTCAGATGCGCGCAGGCGAGGTGACCGCGTCGCACTGCCGGTCGGAATCGGGGAGTGGCCCGACGAAGTCGTCGTCTAGCAGACGTTCGAGTACGAGCGGCCGGTGACGTAGCGCGACCACTCCTCGTGAGTGAAGTTGCGGCCTGCGACGCGGCACGCGTGCATTTCCCACTCACTGATCGACGCAGGCCAAACCGTCCCGCGACCGTCCTGGTAGAGCGTCACGAGCTTCGAGCCGTCAGGTGTGAAGACGGCATTCGCCCATAGCCCCGGCGAGCCGGGCAACTTGGCGCCAAGCTGCTGGAGCGTCTGCGTGTCCCAGAGCTTGGAGAAGCCGCTCCCGCCGCCGCCTGTCGCGAACTCGCCGCCCGAGGGCGTGAAGGAGATGTTCGCAATGGGTGCTGGCATCGCGAGCACCTGATGTCCGACCTGCTTGCCGCTCGAGACGTCCCACCGTTGGACGATCCCCTGCCACGAGCCGGTTGCGAGCGTCCCATCGGTCGCGAAGGCGAGGCTCTGGGCAAAACCGGTCGGATCCAGCACCCGCTCGACCCGTCCGCTCGCCGGATCGGCGATCTGCACCTCTTGGCCGGCGTACCCGACCTCGAAGCTCAGGGCGAGTCGCCGGCCGTCGCGGGAGAAGGCCAGCGAGTCCGCCGGCCCCTGCCGGTGGTTGCGCGCCCAGACGAGCCCGCCCGTCGACGTCCGCCAGACCGCGGCCTGACCGAGCTCGCCGAGAGTACTCGGCGGAGCATTGCCCGGGGTGTGGTTGAGCCCAACCGCGGCAATCAGCGTGCCGTCGGGAGAGAATGTGATCTCGTTGACTGCCGCCCGCAGCTTCGTCAAGGGCCTCAGCTGGTCCAGCGAACGCACCAGGCGCGGCGGCGCGCCGAGGCCCCACAGCTGGACGCGGCCCTCGAAGCTCGAGATTGCAAGCTCGTCGGCGACCGGAGACCAGTCGATCGCGGTGATCGGGGCGCGGAGACCGACCTTGAACGCCTGCACGCGCCGGAGGCTCGCGAGCGAAAAGATGCCGACCTCGTCCTTGCCGATCCGCGTCGCAAAGCGCGTTCCGTCGCCCGAGATCGCGAGCGGCGGCAGCGACGGCACGTCGGGGGTATTGCCGAGCTCCTGCCCAACGGCGGCGGGCATCGTCCGGAACGGGCGGCCGAAGCGCCGGTCGCCGCCGAGGTCCCACTCGAAGATCGCGCCGTCGAGGCTGCAGGTGTAGAGCGTCTTGCCGTCCACGCTGAAGGCGATCCCCAAGACCCGGTCTTCGTGGCCGGTAAACGTGTCCACGATGTCCGCGGTCCTCGGATTCCAGATCGTGACCTCGCCGGTCTCGTTCGTCGTCGCGAAGACGCTCCCAATCGGCGAGAACGCCTGGGCCTGAACAGCCGATCCCGTCTTTCCCGCGCCGACCGTCGTACGACCGGTGCGGACGTCCACGAAGGAGACGGCGCCGTTGTGCGACGCCGTCGCCACCGTACGCGCGTCGGGTGACACGGAGGCGAGCAGGTC
>JBKPLV010000324.1:0-1614 GCA_046731795.1 Actinomycetota bacterium
TCCGAGCCCTATTCCGAGGGGATCATCGACGTGCTCCGGTCGGTCGAGGGGTCGGCGGTGTCGGCGCTCATCCGCGAGCCCCCCCGCGACGGCGCCCCGGCTCGCAAGGTGTCGCTGCGCTCCTCTGTCGACGAGGTCGACGTCAGCGCGATCGCGCGCAAATCGGGTGGGGGAGGCCATCGCGAGGCCGCCGGATTCTCGAGCGACCTCTCGGTCGAGGAGCTGACCGAGTTCATCGTGCGCGAGGTCACCGCGCAGGTCGGGTCGCGCGCCGGGGTATAGGGAGTGCCGCCCCGCGCGCTCCATCCGAGCGGGATCATCCTCGTCGACAAGCCCGCAGGCCCGACGTCGTTCGCGATCGTCGCGGCAACCCGGCGCCGTACGAAGGCGCGCACGGGGCACTCCGGGACGCTCGACCCGTTCGCGACTGGGCTCCTGCTCCTGCTCTCCGGAGCGGCGACGAGGCTGCAGCCGCGGTTCGTCGGCCTGCCCAAGCGCTACGAGACGGCGATCGACCTGACGCGGCGGACGTCCACCGGCGACGTCGAAGGCAGGCCGGTCGAGGAGCACGACGCTCCGTCTCCCGGGGAGCTCGACGAGGCGCTCGACGGGATGCGCGGCGCCGTCGACCTGCCGATCCCGGCCGCCTCAGCCGTGAAGATCGAGGGCCAGCGCGCATACGCGCTGCACCGCCGTGGGGTCGTGGTCGAGATGCCGGTTCGCACCATGCACGTCCACGTGCTCGAGCTCGTGGGCTACGCGGACGGAGTCGCGCGGATCGAGCTCCTCGTCTCCTCGGGGACGTACGTGCGTGCTATCGCCGAGGCGCTCGGCGGCCACTGCGTCGCGCTGCGTAGGACCGAGATCGGCCCATTTTCCGTGGACGAGGCCGATCCCGACACGATCATCCCGCCCGACGAGGCGCTCGCGCGCCTCGAGACCTCGTGACGCGTTGTAACTAGGTCTCTCGCGCGCCCATTTTCATGCGATACGAGAGGCTTGTAACAACTTGTAGCTTGCGCTCGTGAACGTCGTCCGTGCTCCCGGCGAGCTCGAGCGCAAGCCGCGCGCGGTCGCCATCGGGAGCTTCGACGGCGTCCACCGCGGACACGTCGCCGTCGTGAACGCCGTGCGTGCGACGGGGCTCGCGACCACGGTCATCACCTTCGACCCGCACCCGCGGATCGCACTCGGCAACCGCGTCGAGCTTCTGACGACGCTCGAGCGCAAGCTCGAACTGCTCGACGCCGCGGGTGTGGAGGACGTGCTCGTCGCGGCCTTCACGCCCGAGCTTCAGCGGCGCACGCCGGAGGAGTTCGCCGAGCTGTACTTGCGTGCGACCGGAGTGGAGGCCGTCGCTGCGGGCGCCGACTTCCGCTTCGGCGTGCGGCGCTCCGGCGACCTCGCGCTCCTGGAGCAACTCGGCTTCGAGGTCGTCGTCGTCCCCGAGCTCGCCGGTGTCTCCTCGACGGCGATCCGCACCGCCCTCGGCGAAGGAGACGTGCGTGCGGCCGCGGCGATGCTTGGTCGCCCGTTCGAGCTCGACGGCGTCGTCGTCGCCGGTGACCAGCGTGGGGGAACCCTCGGCTACCCGACCGCGAACCTGCGCCTCGA
>JBKPLV010000325.1:0-1296 GCA_046731795.1 Actinomycetota bacterium
TGCGCATGGGTGAGCAGGTCTTCTTCCCCGGCGCCGTGTTCACGAACGTCCTCCTGGCCGACGAGATCAACCGAACGCCTCCCCGCACGCAGGCCGCGCTCCTCGAGGCGATGCAGGAGCGCCAGGTCACGGTCGAGGGAAAGGCGCACAAGCTCCCGGATCCGTTCCTCGTGATCGCCACGCAGAACCCGTACGAGCACCGTGACGTGTTCGAGCTGCCGGAGTCCCAGCTCGACCGCTTCCTCTTCAAGATCGAGCTCGACTACGCGGATGCGCAGAGCGAGTACGAGATGCTCGACCTGCCGCACAGGGGCGTCGCCCCGGACATGCTCGGCGAGGTGCGCCCGCTGCTCGGCGTCGTCGGCCTCGATCGCGCGCGGGACGAGCTCGACGAGACGGAGCTGCCGGAAGAGGTCGGCCGGTACATGGTCGCCCTCGCGCGCCGCAGCCGCGACCTCGCCGGCGTCGAGCTCGGCGTCAGCTCACGCGGGATCATGCACCTCGCGAGCGCGGCCAAGGCGAACGCGCGCCTGTCCGGCCGCGAGGAGGTCACGGTCGAGGACGTCCAGCTGATCGCGCCGTACGTGCTCCGCCACCGGCTGATCGTGGCGGACGGGATGAGCCCGGACGACGTGCTCCAAACGATCCTCGAGCAGGTTCCCGCGCCCGAGCGCGTGTACTCGCTCCGCTAGCACGAGACGGTTGAGTTGCCGAGGCCGCCTCCGAGGCGGCCTCGGCCTTTCTCTAGCGAGCCGCGGCCTCCTCGAGCGCGCGCCGAGTGAGCACCCGTACGAGATGGCGGCGGAAGTCCGAGCTCGCGGCGTGGTCCGAAGGAGGCTCCGTGCCCTCCGCGGCATGCTCGGCGGCGTCCCCGATCGACGCTCCGCCGGCGATCGCGTCCTCCACCGCCGTCGCGCGCAGCGACGTCGCTCCCATGTTCGTGAGTCCGATCGCTGCCTTCCCGATCGACCCATTCGAGCGCTCGACGACCGCCGCGACGCCGACCGTCGCCCAGTCCTGCGCGCGGCGGTGCATCTTCACGTACGACCAGCCACGCAAGCCGGTCTTCGGCACCCGCACCTCGACGAGCATCTCGTCGGGGGCGAGCGCCGTCTGGAAGACGCCCGTGAAGAAGTCGCGTGCGGCGATCGTCCGCTCACCATCCTTGCCGCGCGCCACGAGCTCGCCGTCGAGGGCGAGCACGACCGAGGGCAGGTCCGACGCGGGATCGCCGTGCGCGAGCGATCCGCCGATCGTCCCGCGGTGACGCACCTGCGGGTCGCCGACCTGCGCGGC
>JBKPLV010000326.1:0-6610 GCA_046731795.1 Actinomycetota bacterium
GCCGCGCCGTTCGTTTATTCATACTGGACAGTGCGCGCCTCTCAGGACCCCCGTTCCACCGTGGGGTTGATCGGTCTCGGAAACATGGGAACGGCGTTCGCGGAGCGCCTTCTCGATGCCGGTTACCCGCTCGTCGTGAGCAATCGCACGCGCGAGAAGGCCGACGCACTCGCGGCGCGGGGCGCGAGCGTCGCCTCTTCGCCCACTGCGCTCGGCGAGCGGGTCGACGTGATCCTCACCTCGCTCGCCGACGACGACGCGTTCGAGTCCGTTGCGGGGGACGCGCTCGCGGCAGCGCGACCGGGTACCGTGCTCGTCGACCTGAGCACGGTCTCACCCGCCGCCTCCGGACGGGTGGCGTCGCTCGCGGACTCGGTGTCCGTCGGCTACGTACGCGCTCCGGTGAGTGGGAACCCCAGCGTGGTGCGGGCCGGGAACCTCAGCTTCATCGTCTCGGGCGAGGACGAGCTCATCGACCGGGTCGAGCCCATCCTTCGCGCGATCGGGCCGACCCTGCTCCGCGTCGGTGACGGTGAGCAGGCGCGAATCGTCAAGCTCGCGATCAATCTGATGATCGCGGGGCTCGCGCAGCTGATCTCCGAGGCGCTCGTCCTCGGGGAAGCAGCCGAGGTCTCACGCGCCGATCTCCTCGAGGTGATGGCGAACTCCGCCGTAGGCGCCCCGTTCGTCAAGTACAAGACCGAGCCCCTCTTGCGCGACGACTATTCGGCGACGTTCACGACGGCGCTCATGGAGAAGGACATCGATCTCGCTCTCGATGCGGCGCAGGAGGCCGACATCGAGCTTCCGCTGACCCGGGAGATGAAGTCGCATCTGCGCGCAGCGATCGAGGCCGGGTACGGAGACGACGACTTCGTCGCACTCTTCAAGCACCTACGGAGCACGTCCGGCCTTTCGAGCAGGAGCAAGCGTCACGATCAGGAGGTGGTGCGGTGACCACGCCAGCCAGAACCGTGGGTTCCCCCGACGCGACGCGCGCTGTTGACTGGGAGCAGCGGGTCGACTTTCCGCGCCTGCGCCAGGAGCGCCTCGACCGCGCCAAGGCGGCGCTCGAGGCCTCGGATCTCGGCGCGGTGCTGCTCTTCGATCCCAACAACATCCGCTACGTCACGAGCACGCACATCGGCGAGTGGGCCCGCGACAAGAATGCGCGATTCACGTTGCTCATGCGCGGCGCCGACCCCATCCTCTGGGACTTCGGATCGGCCGCACGCCACCACCAGCTTTTCGCCCCGTGGCTTCCGCCCGAGAACTTCCGTGCCGGCGTGTCGCCGATGCGCGGCGCGATGCCCAACGAGACGGGAATCCCGGACAGGCTCGCGGCGAAGATCGTGAACGAACTGCAGGAGCGGGGCCTCCAAGACGAGCCGCTCGGGATCGACATGGCCGACCTCGTCACGATCGAGGCGCTGCAGCGCGCCGGCCTGCACGTGACCGACGGTTCGCAGGCGCTCCTCGAGGCGCGCAAGATCAAGACGGCGCAGGAGATCACGCTCCTCGACCAGTCGGCCGGGCTCGTCGACGCGGTCTACGAGGAGATCTACCGGATGCTGCGCCCCGGGGTGTACGAGCACGAGATCGTGGGGCGCGCGCACCAGCTGCTCTTCGAGCTGGGGTCGGAGCAGGTCGAGGCCGTCAACGCGGTCTCGGGCGACCGCTGCAACCCGCACCCGCACGTGTTCTCCGACCGGCTCCTGCGGCCAGGCGACCAGGCTTTCTTCGACATCATCCACTCGTTCATGGGCTACCGAACGTGCTACTACCGCACGTTCAACGTGGGCGGCGTCAGTCACGCGCAGCTCGACGCCTACAAGCAGTGCCGCGAGTGGCTCGACGCGGCGATCGAGCTCGTGCGTCCGGGGATGACGACGGACAAGATCGCCGAGGTGTGGCCCACCGCGCAGGAACTCGGCTTCCCCGACGAGGAGACGTGCTTCGGGCTCCAGTTCGGGCATGGGATCGGCGTCGGCCTCTACGAGTCGCCGATGATCTCGCGCGTCCACTCGCTCGAGAACCCGGTCGAGCTCGAGGAGGGGATGGTGTTCGCGCTCGAGACCTACTGCGCGGCCACCGACGGGAGGTCGGCGGCACGGATCGAGGAGGAGGTCGTGGTCACGGCGACCGGCTGCGACATCATCACGCGCTTCCCGGCGGAGGAGCTGCTCGTCGCCGGTCGCATCTACGTGCGCGGCGCCGATCTCGTCGAGAGCGACGCCGGGCGCGCGAGCGGGGACGGAGCCCCTGGACTCGCCGCGGCCGTGGCATCCGCGGCCATGGTCGATCCGACACGCGGATGAGCTCGGATTCCGGGACACGCCAGCTCGCCGACGGCCTTCCGGGCTACCGGCTCGTACGTCGGGAAGACGTGCAGCTTGCTCCGGCCCTGCCCGGCCGCTCGGGCGGTCTCACGACCTGTCGGCTCGTCGGCGGAGCGCTGGGCTCGACGCACATGGCCCTGACACTCGTCTCGCTCGTGGACGGGTACGTCGACGAGCACCTGCACTCGTACGAGACGAGCTTCTACGTGCTCGAGGGAGAGCCGATTCTCTACTTCGCCGGCCAGGGCGTCCGGCTCAAGCCCGGGGCGTGCGGCCTCGTCCCGGTGGGTGCCCCGCACGCGTTCCGGTCCGGCAGCGCCGCGCTCTGGATCGAGATGGCTGCGCCCCGGCCTCGTCCCGACGGCAGCGACACGTTCTTCCTCGGGCCGACGCCGGAGACCGAAGTCGAGCCCCTCGACGCCCGTGACCCCCGAAACCGCAACCTCTTCCTGCTGTCGGAGGGCGAGACCGACCTCGACCGCCTGAAGCACGCCCAGGCGATGGGTGCGCCGACCGTATCGGGGAGCATGGCCAACGCCGTCCTCGCCTACAGCGGCATCGCGGTGAAGATGCTCGTCGACCAGCGACTCGACGCGCAGCTGCACACGATGTTCATGGTCGACTACCAGCCGGGCGCGGCTGCGAACCCGCACGACCATCCCTTCGAGGAGTCGTATTACATCCTCGACGGAGACGTCGATGTCGTCGCCGACGGCGATCGCTACTCGCTCAGGCCCGGAGACGTCTTCTGGACAGCGACCGGCTGCGTGCACGCCTTCTACGAGATGCAGGGACGGACGGTCCGCTGGCTCGAGACCTCGGCGCCGGGGCCGCCGCTTCGCCACTCGTACCGGCATCAGCGCGACTGGGACTACCTGGCCGAGCGCCTGGCGCCCGGCGCGAGCGTCGAGGTCGCATGAGTCACGTCAGCGACGAGCGCGCGATCGGGGCTCTCGACGACCTCGAGCTGTACACGACGATCTACCGCCGAATGCTGCTCATCCGTGGTTTCGAGGACCTCGTGCAGTCGCTGTTCCTCGCCGGCGAGGTGTACGGGACGACGCACCTCTACTCCGGGCAAGAGGCGATCGCGACCGGCGTCGCCAGCGTCCTGGAGGAACGCGATCGTGTGGCCGCAACCTACCGTGGACACGGGCACGCGCTCGCAGTCGGAGTCGATCCACAGAAGCTGCTGGACGAGATGCTCGGACGGGCGACCGGCATCAACGGCGGGCGTGCCGGCTCGATGAACGTCACCTCTCCTGACGACCGGCTGATCGGCTCGTTCGGGATCGTGGGCGGGAGCATCGCCGCTGCGACGGGGGCTGCGCTCGCGCTGAAGCGGACGACCGGCGGCGTCGCGGTCGCGTACTTCGGCGACGGCGCTATGAACCAGGGCTACGTGTTCGAGTGCATGAACTTCGCCAAGGTCTTGACGCTGCCCCTCGTCCTCGTCTGCGAGAACAACGGCTACGGCGAGTACACACCGTTCCAGTCGGTGACGGCCGGCGAGATCAGCGCACGGCCGCAGGCGATGGGCGTTCCCACGGAGACGATCGACGGAATGACCGTGTGGACGGTTCGAGAGGCGGCGCAGCGCGCCGTCGCACATGCTCGAGCGGGGAAGGGCCCGTTCTTCGTGGAGGCGCTGACGTACCGCTTCGTCGGCCATTCGCGAAGCGACCCCGGCGCGTACCGGCCCGAGGGCGAGCTCGAGCGCTGGAAGGAGCGCGATCCGATCGTGGTCCTCCGCGCTCAGCTCGAGGCCGACGGCGCGGAGGGTGGGGAGCTGGACGAGATCGAGCGCGACGTGACCGACGAGCTCGCGAGGATGCGCGAGAGCGGCCTCGCCGCGCCGTTCCCGGGCGAGCTCGCGACCCGCGAGTTCAAGGACTGAACCGTATGGCGCGCGAGCTGACCATGCCGAAGCTCTCCGACTCGATGGCCGACGCCGTCATCCTGAGATGGCTGAAGGCTGCCGGTGACAGCTTCGAGCGCGGGGAGGGTTTGATGGAGGTCGAGACGGACAAGGCGACCGTCGTCTACGAAGCCGAGTGGGAAGGCACGCTCGAGTCGATTCTCGTTCCCGACGGGGGAACGGCAGCGGTGGGCGAGCCGATCGCGACGGTGCGCGACGGCGAGGGCGGGGCGCGTCGCGAGGAAGCTCGCGTGGAACGTCCGGTCGCGGTCGCCGGTGCGCCGTCCCTGCCGACGCCTCAGGCTGCGCCAAGCGCCGCCGACGGCGACGCCGGCAAACGAGCCGTCGCCACGCCCGTTGCGCGGCGGACGGCGGTCGAGCTCGGGGTCTCGCTCCACGGGTTGACCGGCACCGGGCCGGGCGGGCGGATCACCGTGGAGGACGTCACGCGTGTGGCCTCCGAGGGCGCAGCGTCGGAGTCGCAGCCGGTGAGGGGGAAGGGGGACGTCACCGTGCTCGAGCTCACCCCGACGCAGTCGACGATCGCACGGCGAATGACGGAGTCGGCGGCGATCCCGACCTTCACGGTCTCCTGCGACGTCGACGTCTCCCTGATCCGCGAGCTGCGGCGAGGAGCGCGCGAGGAAGGGGACGTTCCGTCGCTCAACGACTTCCTCGTCAAGGCCGTGGCCCTGACGCTCCGGGAGTTTCCACGCTTCAATGCCTCGTTCGCAGCCGACAGGATCGAGAGCTTCTCGCGGGTCAACGTCGGCTTCGCGGTGGCAACCGACGATGCCCTCCTCGTGCCGGTCGTCCTCGACGCGGATCGCAAGTCACTGTCGGAGATCGCCGAGGAGACGAGCCGGCTCGCCGACGCAGCGCGGCGCCGGACGCTCTCGCTCGACGATCTCCAGCACGGCACGTTCACGGTTTCGAACCTCGGCATGCTCGGGGTGTCCGCCTTCACCGCGTTGATCGACCCGCCGCAGGCGGCCATCCTCGCGGTGGGCTCGGCGCGACGCGCACCGGTCGAGGACGGCTCCGCGGCCACCGTCTTCCGCGATGTGCTGACCGTCACGCTCACGGGCGACCATCGCGTCGTCTACGGAGCGGACGGCGCGCGCTTCGTATCCCGACTCCGCGAGCTGCTCGAGCGACCGCTCGTGCTCACGCGGTGACCGAGGCCATGGCTGCCGGGACGGTCGCCTTCCGCACTGCGATCCGCGACGCCCTCGACGAGGAGCTCGCCGCCGACGAGCGGGTGATCCTCTTCGGGGAGGACATCGCGGCCGCAGGCGGCGTCTTCGCGACCACCCCGGGGCTGTACGACAAGTATGGGCCGGAGAGGGTCTTCGACACGCCGATCTCGGAGCTCGCCCTCGCGGGCGCGGCGTTCGGCTCGGCGGTGCACGGCCTCCGGCCGGTGGTCGAGATCATGTTCGGCGACTTCCTCGCGCTGGCGATGGACAGCCTCGTGAACCAGTCGACGAAGTACTGGTTCCTCACGCAGGAGCAGGTGAGCGTGCCGATCGTCATCCGCTCCGTCGTCGGGGCGGGTGGGCGCTTCGGGGCGATCCACTCGCAGATGCCGGTCTCGTGGTTCATGGGTGTCCCCGGCTTGAAGATCGTCTGCCCGTCGATCCCGGCCGATGCGAAGGCGCTCCTGAAGGCGGCGATCCGCGACGACAACCCGGTCCTCTTCTTCGAGCACAAGCGGCTGTACACGCTCGAGGGCGAGGTCGACGGCGCGGTGGGCGCGCTCGGTCAGGCGACCGTGGTCCGCGAGGGAAGCGACCTGACGATCGCCACTGCGATGAAGAGCGTCCATGACGCCCTGGAGGCGGCAGAGCTGCTCGAGCAAGACGGCATCTCGATCGAGGTGGTCGATCTGCGCACGTTGCGACCGCTCGACGTCGACACGGTGGTCGCATCGGTCCAGAAGACGAACCGCATCGCGGTCGTGGAAGAGGGTCCGCTCACCGGCGGCTGGGCCGGGGAGGTACTCGCCTCCGTGACCGAGAACGCGCTCGGCCATCTCGACGACGCGTGGCGCATCGCAACGCCGAACACGCCCATTCCCTACAGCCCGCCGCTCGAGGACGCGTTCCTGCCCGGCCCCGAGCGCATCGCGTCCGAGGTCCGCGGCCGTCTGCGCGCGACATGACCGCCGACGACGCTACGTTCTTGCGGATGAGCGATCCTGCACTCACACCGGCCGCCGACGGTCGGTTCGAGCCGTCGAAAGTCGGGACACGCCTTCGCCAGGAGCGCGAGCGCCGGGGCATCGGCCTCCGCGAGCTCGCGCGCAGGGTCGGCGTCTCGCCGAGCCTCGTCTCGCAGATCGAGCTCGACC
>JBKPLV010000327.1:0-24216 GCA_046731795.1 Actinomycetota bacterium
ACGTCGACGAACGGTGCGAGCGGCCGGGGGGTGAAGAGCGGGTCACATGCACCTTCGAGCATCCGGCTCGCCCGGCCGATGTTGTCGCGGAACGCGTGGACGAGCGCGGTCTTGCCGACTCCGGCCTCTCCCGCGATGACCAGCAGTCGTCCGCGTCCGGCCAGCGCCTCGGAGTGCGCGCCGTGAAGCGCGGCGAGAGGTTCGTCGCGTTCGAGCAGTCCGGCCGTTCCGAGGCGTGTCCCGCTGAGCGTGCTCATCGGCGGATCGTCTCTCGAAACACGTGTAGACACAAGAGTCGCTCCAAAACGGCCATGAGCTCGAGCCTCCGCATGACCTCGGCGGCGCTAGGATCGCGTCCGGATGGCGACCGTCGAAGCGAACCCCAACCTCGGCGCGCAGATCGTCGAGGACGCGAAGGAGTACGTCCTCTACTCGTGGTCGACCCAGGACGCGATCGATCCGATCGCGGTCGCGGGTGCCGAGGGCCGCCGCTTCTGGGACTACGAGGGCAAGGAATACCTGGACTTCGCGTCGCAGCTGGTCAACGTCAACATCGGCCACCAGCACCCGAAGATCATCGCGGCCATCAAGGAGCAGGCCGACAGGCTGTGCACGATCGGCCCGCCGATGGCGTCCGAGTCGCGCTCTCGGCTCGGGAAGCTCCTCGAAGAGGTCACGCCCGGCGATCTCTGCATGTCGTTCTTCACGAACTCGGGCGCCGAGGCGAACGAGAACGCGATCAGGCTCGCGCGGCTCGCGACCGGCCGGCACAAGGTCATCGCGCGCTACCGCTCCTACCACGGCGCGACGCACGGATCGATCATGCTCACCGGCGACCCGCGCCGCTGGCCGAACGAGCCGGGCATGGGAGGCGTTGTGCGCATGCTCGACCCGTACACGTATCGCTGCCCGGCGAACCATCCCGATCCGTGCCCCGTGTGTTCCGGCGCGCCGCACCTCGAGGAGATCCTCGAGTACGAGGGCGCGCATACCGTCGCCGCCGTCATCCTTGAGACCGTCACCGGGACGAACGGGATCATCCCGCCCCCGCCCGGGTACCTGCAGGCGATCCGCGGGGTGTGCGACCGGCACGGGATTCTGCTCATCCTCGATGAGGTGATGGCCGGCTTCGGCCGCACCGGCCGTTGGTTCGCCTGCGAGAACTGGGACGTCGTCCCGGACATCATCACGGTCGCGAAGGGGATCAACTCCGGCTACGTCCCGCTCGGTGCCATGATCATTCGCGAGCACCTCAAGGAGTGGGTGCGAAGCCGGTACTTCCCCGGCGGCCTCACCTACGCCGGGCATCCGCTGGCGTGCGCGTCGGCGGTTGCCTCGATCGAGGCGTTCCAAGAGGAAGGGGTCGTCGAGAACGCATCCGAGGTCGGCGCGTACCTCGGGGCCGGGCTCCACGAGCTGGCCGCGCGGCACCCGTCCATCGGGGACGTGCGTGGCCTCGGCTGCTTCTGGGGGGTCGAGCTCGTGAAGAGCCGCGAGACGCGCGAGATGCTCGTTCCCTTCAACGCTTCGGGCGAGGCCGCCGCGCCCATGGGGCGGATGGCGAGAGCGGCGCTCGAGCGTGGCCTGTACCTCATGACGCACTGGAACGTGATCATGGTCGTGCCGCCGCTCACGATCACGCGCGACGAGGTCGACGAGGGGCTCGCGATCCTCGACGAGTCGCTCGCGGTCGCGGACGAGTACGTCGTCTAGCGCGGTGAGCGACGTCGCCGACCTGGCGGCGCAGCTCGTCGCGATCGAGTCGATCAACCCCGACGTCGTCCCCGGTGGCTCGGGGGAGGGAGCCGTCGCGCGGTTCGTCGCCGAGTGGTGCGAGCGAGCGGACCTCGAGACGTCCCTCACTGAGGCGTCGGCCGGGCGGCCGAACGTCATTGCAGTCGCGCGCGGAGGTGGCGGAGGGCGCACGCTCGTGCTCAACGCGCACACCGACACAGTGGGTGTTTCCGGGATGACCGATCCCTTCGTCGCACGCTTCGACGGCGGCCGTCTCTACGGACGCGGCGCCTACGACATGAAGGGGAGCCTCGCGGCCTGCATGCTCGCGACCGCCGAGTGCGCACGGCGGGGGCTGCGCGGCGACGTCGTCCTCACCGCCGTCGCGGACGAGGAGTTCGCGAGCGTGGGCACGGAGGCGGTTGCGGCGAGCATCCGCGCGGACGCCGCGATCGTGACCGAGCCGACCGAGATGCAGCTCGCGGTCGCGCACCGCGGGTTCGTCTGCTTCGAGATCGAGACGATCGGGCGCGCGGCCCACGGCTCGCGGCCGCACCTCGGCATCGACGCGATCGCGAAGATGGGACGCGTCCTGGTCGGGATCGAGGAGCTGGATCGTCGGCTTCGCGCCGATCCGACGCATGACCGTCTCGGCAGCGGCAGCGTGCACGCCTCGCTCATCGAGGGCGGGCAGGAGTACTCGAGTTATCCCGCTCGGTGCCTGCTCCAGGCCGAGCGGCGCACGATTCCCGGCGAGACCGTGGAGCTCGCCCAGCGCGAGATCCGCGAGCTCCTGGGCTCAGCCGCCGAGGACGACCCGGACTTCTCGGGCGACGTCCGTGTGGTCGCATCGCGTGAGCCGTTCGAGGTCGACGAGGACGCGGATCTCGTGCGTGTCGTCCGCGAGAGTGCGGCCTCGGTCACCGGGTCGGAACCCGAGATCGTCGGCGTCTCGTACTGGGCTGACTCGGCGCTGCTGGGAGCTGCAGGCATCCCGACGGTCCTCTTCGGCCCGCGCGGCGAGGGAGCGCACGCCGAGGTCGAGTGGGTCGACGTCGGCGACCTCGAGCGCTGCGTCGAGGTCTACGTCGCCGTCGCGGCCGAGATCTGCGGCTAGCTCACCGGCGGGTGGACAGCCGGACGATCGCGGGTTCAGTCGCGTTGTGAGCTGCGCCAGGAGTTCCGCTCCGCCCATCCGAGTACCATGCCGGTCGCCGCGACGAGCGACGCTTTCGGGAGCGGCGACCCATGCGAACTCGAAGACGATCGACCGCGGCACCCCGCACCGAGCGAGGTAGCGACTGGCGCTCGGGGCGCCCGTTGATTAGCTCGACACCACTGCCCAGCGGAGGTGAACGATGTGTCGGTAGGCGTCGAGAATACGATGACCTTGCGGCGAATCGCCTCCGCTCCCCGTCGGCGTCTCATACTGCCGACGTTGCTCGTGACCGCTTCCGTCGTGCTGGTCGCGACGTCGGCCTACCGGGCGGCGACCTCATCCTTCACCCACGACGAGAGCCTCAGCTTCGCCATCTTCAACTGGGCGCCGCAGTGGGGCGGCACGGCAAACAACCACCTTCTGAATACCCGACTGATGCGCCTCTGTTCATGGCTGTTCGGGAACTCCGAGCTCTCACTACGCATGCCCAACGTCGCCGCTCACGTGATTTATCTCGGTTCGACGTTGCTCTTGCTCAAGCGTCTCAAGCAACCTCTCATCCAGGTGCTGGGCTTTGTCCTCCTAGCCCTCAATCCGTACATCCTCGACTTCTTCAGCCTCGCTCGGGGGTATGGGCTGGGGCTGGCTTGTCTGATGCTGAGCCTGTACCTACTGATGCGTGCACACGAGGAGAAGCCAGCGGGCCGCCCTGCTATCTACGGCTTCCTCAGCCTTCTCAGCGCAGCGCTGGCGGTACTCGCGAACTTCTCCTTTCTTACGTACTACCTGCCGATGGTGCTGGTGGCGGCCTGGGTCCTGGCGAGTGACCTTTCCTACAGGCGGTTCAGCCGCGACCGGCTCGTCATTGCCGCGGGACTGCTCGGCGCCGGCGCTTTGCTTGCCGTGTTTCCGCTCCACAGGCTCCTTCTGCTCCGACGAACCGGACAGCTCTACTTTGGCGGCGACACAGGCTTCTTCAGCGACACCTTTGAAGGTCTCGTACGCGCATCGGCCTACTCGCGCAGCCTGTCGCGGCCGACGACCACGGCCATCTCCGTCATTTTGGTGGGCATGGTGCTCGTGGCGCTCGCGGTGGGCGCGTGGCGGTTCCTACGACACGCGGAACCGTCGCTCGCGCTCGTCTTCTCCGTGCTCTTCGCTGGGTCTGTCGTGTTCGCCATTGTCGAGCACTATCTCTTCCATGTGCTCTGGCCGATCGAACGCGCTGCCGTCTCCTACATCCCACTGTACGTCGTCGCCGTGCTTTTCGGCGCTCAGCTCCTCACTGAGCTGACCCACCGATGGTGGCGATTGACAGCCATCCTGGCATTGCCAGCGCTAATGGCTGTACTACTGTGCTCGCAGTTCGTTCGCCACTTCGATCCGTACTCGTACCTCGACTGGGCGTACGACCGACACGACAAGGACGCGATCGGCCTCGTGGCGCGTGACTGCGCCGTGACCAAAAGGTGCTCGACGGTTGTCCGCCTCGGCGACAGCTGGGAGATGGAGCCGTCGCTGAACTTCTACCGCGTCACGCTCGGCTACACCCAGGTGGCTCCGGTCACGAGAGATCCCGTCACCAAGGGTCACTACGACTACGTCTATGGCTTCCACCCTGATGTGGCGCAGCTGCGCGGTCAAACCATCAGGCTGGCGTCGTATAGCGATACGAACACCGTGCTGGTCCGAGTTAAGCGCTAGTCAGCCACGCGTGGGCTGCACTACCAGTTCTTCACTGAGTCTTGTTGCTAGCGCTCGAGGAAGTCGAGGACGATCTCGGCGGTCACCTCGAGCGCGTCCCAGAGCACGGAGTGCCCGCCCGGGACGACCGCGACCTCGAGGAGATCCCCAACAGCCGCTCGGTGCGCGTCGAGGAGGTGGTCGTACGGGAGGTACGACTGCTCGCCGAGCACGAGCAGCGTCGGTACACGCGCGTCCGCGAACGCGGGCGGCGGGGACGCCATCTCGCCGTAGGCGGCCACGACCGCGGACCGGCAGTAGCGGTAGCGAAGGCGCCCTTCCTGGTCCGTCTCGACGTGCGGGGCCAGGTCGTCGGCGACGAGCTCGCGCGCGGCGAAGTGGAGCTGGCTCTCGTCGAAGCGGCGATCGACGAGCTCGTCGAACGAGACGAACGACTGGTCGCGGCGTGCGTTCTCGGCGGCGGCCAGCGCCACGTGGCCGGGAAGCAGGATCGCCGGGTCGAGCAGGACGAGCTTCGGCACGAGCTCCGGCGATCGCGCCGCGAGCTCGAACGCGAGTCGCCCGCCGAACGAATGGCCCAGCAGCACGGCCGGCTCGTCGCCGATCGTCTCGCGGATCGCATCGCAGTGCGCGCCGATGTCCCATGGCGGCTCCCACGGCGACGAGCCGTGCCCGAGGAGGTCCGGTGCGAGGACGTGGAACCCGGCGAGCTCGGCGGCGAGCGGAGCGAAGTGCCGGCCGTGGTTGCGCACTCCGTGGAGGCAGACGACGCGAGGGGCCCCGGGCTCGCCCCACTCGAACAAAGCGAGCGCGGTCATGGGCTCCACCCGTGGCCGGCCGATGGGCTCAGCCTCACGAGGTCAGCTCACGCGGCGCGCTCGTCGACCGTGCGCAGCGACTCCGGAACCATCTCCTTGCGGTACTCGTCGCGTTCCTTCACGAGCGACCAGATGACGACGCCCTGCTTGTCGATCAGGAAGGTGCCGCGGTGCGGCGCGCCGTTCGACTCGTTGAAGACGCCGTAGGCCTTGGCCGCCGCGCCGTGCGGCCAGAAGTCGGACGCGAAGGTGTAGTCGGCGCCGAGATCGCGCTTCCACGCCTGCCGCGCGGGTGACGGGTCGCAGGAGACGAGGACGATCTCGGTCTCGGCGTCGCGGAAGGACTGCAGGTTCTCCTGCAGATCGCGCGCCTCGTCCTCGCAGACCTGCGTGAAGGCGAACGGGTGGAAGACGAGGAGGACGTTCGAGCGGTCGCGGAAGTCCGAGAGCTTCACGCGTTCGTCCAGGGACACCTCGAGGTCGAACTCGGGCGCGCTGTCACCTGTCCTCACCGCCATCTGACCGCTCCTCTTGCTCCGCTCCCGCTCCGGACGGCCGATAGTACCGTCGTCCGCGAAGCTCCTCCGGCAGGTAGGAGACGTCCAACCCCGCCGGGTCGTCGTGCGGGTTGACGTAGCCCTCGCCGTGCCCGCGCGCTGCGGCTGCTCCCGCGTGCCCGGTGGAGCGGAGCATCGCCGGCGGGCGAGCGTTGCCGTGCTCGCGGACGTCCTGGCGTGCCTCCCAGATCGCGACCGCAGAGGCGTTCGACTTCGGAGCCCGCGCGAGGTAGATGGCTGCCTGCGAGAGGTTCAGCTGGGCCTCAGGGAGCCCCACGTGCTCGAGTGCCTGCGCGGCGGCGACCGCGACGACGAGCGCGTTCGGATCGGCGTTACCGACGTCCTCCGAGGCGAGGATGACCATGCGGCGCGCGATGAAGCGCGGATCCTCGCCTGCTTCGAGCATGGCGGCGAGGTAATAGACGGACGCATCCGCGTCGCCGCCACGCAGCGACTTGATGAAGGCGGAGGCGAAGTCGTAGTGCTGGTCGCCCTTGCGGTCGTATAGGAGCGGCCGCTTGCGCGAGGCGTCGAGCACGTGCTCTTCCGTGAGCTCGCTGCCCTCGGCTTCGGCAGTGGCCGCGGCGAGCTCCAGGATCTGGAGTCCGGCGCGGGCGTCCCCTCCGGCGCGCTTCGCGACCAGAGCCAGGGTGTCAGGGGAGGCCTCGATCTCCAGCGCCTCGGCGCCACGGCCGAGGATGACGACGAGCTCGTCCTCCGACAGCGCGGTCAGCTCGATGACGGTGCAGCGTGAGAGCAGGGCGGAGTTGACCTCGAAGTACGGGTTCTCGGTGGTCGCCCCGATGAGAGTGACGAGGCCGTCCTCCACCGCGTGCAGGACCGAGTCCTGCTGCGCCTTGTTGAAGCGGTGGATCTCGTCGATGAAGAGGATGGTCCGCACGCCGTTGCCACCCAGCCGGTCGCGGGCGCGCGCAATCACCGCGCGGACGTCGTCGACGCGGGCCGAGACGGCCGAGAGCTCCTCGAACGCCGCGCCCGTCCGCTCGGCGACGATGCGCGCGATCGTCGTCTTGCCGGTGCCGGGCGGCCCGAAGAGGATCATGGAGGGCGGGCGGTCCTCCTCGATCGCGCGCCGCAGTGCCGAGCCGGGGCCGAGCACGTGCTGCTGCCCGACGAGGTCTTCGAGCGTCGAGGGCCGCAACCGCACCGCGAGCGGGGCGTTCTCGGCCTGACGCTCGCGCGCCGCTTCGCTGAAGAGGTCGGACACGCGAGAAGTATGCTCCCGGCCCGATGACCCTACGGGACGAGGTCACGACGCTCCTGCAGGCGCTCCTCCGGCTCGACACGGTCAACCCGCCGGGGAACGAGACGCGCGCCGCCGAGCTGCTCCGCGACTATCTGTCGCAGAACGGCGGCGATGCCGAGCTCTATGCACGCGTTCCCGAGCGCGGCAACCTCGTCGCGCGCATCCCCGGCGGGGACGGGCCGTCGTTGGCCTTCCTCTGCCACACGGACACGGTTCTCGCCGACCCGCCCGAGTGGGACCGTGACCCGTGGTCGGGCGACCTCGTCGACGGGGAGGTCTGGGGCCGCGGCGCCCTCGACATGAAGGGCCAGGTGGCCGCGTCGGCAGTCGCCTTCGCCTCGCTCGCGCGGGAGGGCTTCCGACCCTCGGGCGACCTCCTCTTCATCGCCACGGCCGACGAGGAGGTCGGCGGGGAGGACGGGTACGGCCTCGTCTGGCTGTGCGACGAGCATCCCGACGCCGTGCGCTGCGACTACGCGATCAACGAGGGCGGCGGCGACCGCCTCCTGCTCGGCGGCACGCCCGTGTATCTCTGCGCGACCGCGGAGAAGGCGTCGGCTCCGTTCACCATCCGCGTCTACGGCCGCAGCGGTCACGCCTCGATGCCCGGGATCGCGGACAACGCGCTCGTGAAGTCGGGCCGCTACCTCGAGGCGCTCGGAGCGTACGAGCCGCCGCGGGAGCTGATTCCGGAGGCGGAGGGATTCCTCACGGCCGTTCTCGGCGAGATGCCGCCGCTCGACGAGGCGCTCGAGCGCGCGGCCGCCGTGCACCCCATCCTTCCCGCGCTCGTGGAGCCGCTCCTGGCGTTCACACTGTCGCCGACGATGATCGCGGCCTCCCGTCAGCGGAACGTCATTCCGGCGCAATGCGAGATCACGGTCGACTGCCGGCTCCTCCCCGAGACGAGCCCTGCCGACGTCGAGCCGTTGATCCGGGCCGCGCTCGGGAACGGCCACTATGACCTCGAGTTCGACGAGATCGTCGGCGGCACCCGCTCACCGCTCGACACGCCGCTCTGGGGCGCGCTGGAGGAGTTCACGGCCGAGATCGAGCCCGGTGCTCGCCTGGCGCCGATCGCGTGCCCCGGCTTCACCGACAGCCACTACCTGCGGGCCGCGTTCGGAACGGTGGCCTACGGGTTCTTCCCGGGGCGCATGGACCCCGAGCTGGCCACGCGGCTCGTCCACTCGGCGAACGAGCGCGCGACCGTCGACGACCTCGAGCTCGGCACGAGCATGCTCCGCTCGGCCGCGAGCTCCCTGCTGGGTTCGTGAGCACCGCGCCCCGCGACGTCGCCGACGCCCTCGTCGCATTCGGCATCACGGGCGACCTCGCGCGCACGAAGACGCTGCCGGCGCTCTACGACCTCACCGAGCAGGGCGTGCTCGAGTGTCCCGTCATCGGCGTCGGGCGACGACCGCTCCGCAACGACGAGATGCAGGAGCATGCGCGGCAGGCGATCAAGACGGCGAAGGGCGACAAGCTCGACGAGCGCATCCTCGACACGTTCCTCTCCCGGCTGTCGTACATCGGTGGAGAAGGCGGTGCCGTGTTCGACCATCTCGACACCGCGCTGAAGGGTGCGCAGCTGCCCGTCTTCTACCTCGCCATCCCGCCGGCGAGCTTCCTGGACACGGCGGAGGAGCTCGCGCACGAGGGGCTGCTCGAGAACGCGCGCCTCGTCGTCGAGAAGCCGTTCGGGACAGATCTCGTCTCTGCCCGCGAGCTCAACCGGCGCCTGACGGCGCTCGTGCCGGAAGAGCAGCTCTACCGCATCGACCACTTCCTGGGGAAGGAGCCGGTACAGGACATCATGTACCTGCGCTTCTCGAACGCGCTCTTCGAGCCCGTGTGGAACAGGGAGCACGTCGAGTCGATCCAGGTCACGATGGCGGAGGACTTCGGGGTCGACGGACGCGGCGCGTTCTACGACGGGGTCGGCGCGCTGCGCGACGTCGTCCAGAACCACATCCTGCAGGTCCTCGCGCTCGTGATGATGGAGCCGCCCGCGGGTGACGACGACGCGGTCTCTCGCCACCGCCTCGACGTCTTCCGCTCCATGGCCTCCATCGATCCCGCCGACGCCGTGCGCGGCCAGTACCGCGGCTACGAGAAGATCGATGGCGTCCGGCCTGACTCCGACACGGAGACCTTCGTCGCGCTGCGCCTGTCGATCGACAACTGGCGCTGGGCGGGAGTCCCCATCCTCGTCCGCGCCGGAAAGGCTCTGCCGATCACCGCCACCGAGATCGTCGTGCGTCTGCGGCGCGTCCCCGAGCTGCGCTACGGCTCGCATCGGCTGGCGTGCCCCGGCTTCGACGACATCGTCTTCCGGATCGGACGCGACGCGGGCATGACCATCGCTCTCTTCGCCAAGGAGCCGGGCAAGGAAGACACGAGAGAGGTCACGCTCGACGTCTCGTTCCTCGAGGAGCTCGGAGGCTCGCCCGGGCCGTACGAGCGATTGCTCACCGACGCGCTCCGCGGCGACACGTCGCTCTTCCCGCGCTGGGACGTCATCGAGGAGACGTGGCGCATCGTGCAGCCGCTGCTCGACGAGCCGCCGCCGGTCGAGCACTACCGGGCCGGCACCTGGGGGCCAAGGCGCGTGGCCAGCCTCGCACGGCGTCACGGCGGCTGGCGCGAGCCGGCTTAGAGCCTTCTCCGCCGCGATAGGTTGAGCGCCGTGAGCTGGAGCGAATGGGCGCGCGCCGTCGAGATCGAGCCGTCGCTCTACGCGTCGGACTTCTCCCAGCTCGGCGCGCAGCTGGAAGCGCTCGAGGGGGCAGGCGCGCGCGTCTTCCACTTCGACGTGGGCGACGGTCACTTCATCCCGGAGATCACGATCGGCCCGATCGTGCTCGCATCGATCTCGCCGCTCGTCCGCGGATGGGGCGGCCGCCTCGACTGCCACCTCATGGTCGCGGAGCCGGAGCGCCACTTCGAGGCGGTCGCGAAGGCCGGAGGCGACAGCGTGACCTTCCACGTCGAGGTCGTCGACGAGCCGAGTCGGACGATCGCGGCCGCACGAGCGCTGGGGCTGGGCGTGGGCGTCGCGTTCAATCCCGAGACGCCGGTCGAGGACGCGGTCGCTGCGTCCGACGGGGCCGATCTCGTGCTCTGCATGTCGATCCACCCCGGGTACTCGGGGCAGGCGTTCATGCCGGAGGCGCTCGAGCGGATCGCCTCCTTGCGCGCACAGCTTCCGGCTGGAGTTCGCATCCAAGTCGACGGCGGGATCAACGCCGACACCGTCCCCGCCGCGCGCGAGGCGGGCGCCGACCTCCTCGTCGCGGGGAGCGCGATCTTCTGGAAGGACGATCCGGGCGCCGCGTATCGCCGGCTCGAGACCTTGGTCGGTGGCTGAGCTCCTGGAGCTGTGGGATCCTCGCGGCGCGTTCCGGCGCGTCGAGGAGTGGCTCGCCGAACGGGGCTTCTTCCGCTCCGGCGGTGAGGAGCTCGCTGCCGACCTCTACCTCGGCTACGGCCTGTCCGCACCGATCCGGCGCGACGTCATGCCTGCGCCTCCCGAGCCCTGCGCCGCACTGCCGCTCGCAGCGTGCCGGCTGGCGGGCGAGCGAAAGACGAGTCACACGGACTTCGAGATCGGCGAGTGGGAGCAGACGTGGACGGCGGCCGAGTACTGCAGTGCGATCGAGGAGGTCCGCGCGGCGATCGGCCGCGGCGACGTCTATCAGGTGAACCTCGTCCAGCACCTCGAGGCCCCGTTCGCGGGCGATCCGCGACCGCTGGTCGCGAGGCTCGCCCCGCTGCGCCCGCTTCAGCCGGCCCCGTTCGTCACCGACACCTGGACTGTGGTCTCGGCCTCTCCTGAGCTCTTCCTCTCGCGTCGCGGCGACGTCGTCCGGACGACGCCGATAAAGGGCACGCGCCCGCGCGGACAGGGCGCCGACCTGCGGAGCTCGGCGAAGGACGTGGCCGAGCACGTGATGATCGTCGACCTCGAGCGGAACGACCTCTCCCGCGTCTGCGAGGCCGGGTCGATCGCCTGGCCCGAGCTCATGGCGACTCGCCCGCTGACCGGTGTCGAGCACATGGTCTCGACTGTGCAGGGGACGCTTCGTCCCGGCGTAGGCCTGGCGGAGACTCTCGAGGCGACGTTCCCCGGCGGGTCCGTCACCGGCGCACCGAAGATCGCCGCCGTCGACCTCATCGCCCGGCTCGAGCCCGTTGGCCGCGGCGCCTCCATGGGCGCGCTCGGCCGCGTCCACGGCAACGGGGACTTCGACCTCGCGCTGACGATTCGCACGTTCGCGATCGCGGAGGGCTCGATCCATCTCTGGGTCGGCGGCGGGATCGTGTGGGACTCGGATCCTGCGTCGGAGGTCGAGGAGTCGTGGACGAAGGCGCGGCCGCTGCTCGAGGCGGTCGGCTCGCGCGTGCCCGAGGCTGCGCTGGCGTGACCGTGCTCGCGCTCGCCGTGACGGGCCGCGGGCTCGTCGATCCGACGGAGCCGGTGATCCGCGCCGACGACGAAGGGCTGCTCCGCGGCCGCGCCGCCTTTGAGACGCTGAGGGTCTACTCCGGGCGTCCCTTCAGGCTCGAGGCGCACCTCGACCGCCTCACGGGCTCGGCCGCGAGCATCGGCCTGCCCGCGGTCGAGCGCCGCCGTCTGCAGGTGCTCGTCGGCCTCGTCCTGCCGAAGGCGGAGGGCGGTGACGCGTCGCTTCGACTCGTCTGGACGGCCGGGCCGGATGGAAGGGCGCCGTCGGCGTTCGCGCTCCTCGGCACGGTGCCCGAGTGGATCGAGGAGACCCGCGCGCGTGGCGCGACGGCCGTGTCGCTGCTCGGCGTGCGGGCCTCCGCGCCCTGGCTCCTCCCCGGGGTCAAGTCGACGAGCTACGCCGTGAACATGGCGGCCGAGGCCGAGGCGAAGCGCCGCGGCGTCGACGAGGCGCTGTTCGTGGACGCCGACGGGCTCGTTCTCGAGGGGACGGTCACGAACGTCTGGTGGCGAACGGGGAAGACGTTGTACACGCCGACTCTCGAGCTCGGGATTCTCGCTGGGGTCACGCGCGCGACGCTCATAGAGCTCGCGCCGAGCTGTGGCTACGACGTCGAGGAGGGGCTGTTCCCGCTCGACGACCTGCTCGGGGCCGAGGAGGCGTTCACGTCGTCCTCGGTACGGGAGGTGATGCCGCTCGTGGCGGTGGACGGCCGGCCGCTCGAGCGCGGGCCTGCAGCCGACGAGCTGCAGGCGGCGCTGCGCGACCTCTCGTCTAAGGTCTGAGCGTGAGCGAGGAGTCGGTCAGGCTCGGTGGGATGGCGCTCCAGAACGGCGTGCTCGTGCACGGGCCGACGTCCTGGGGCTGCGCTGTTCGGGACGAGAGCGGCACGCTCCACGTCGCGGCCGGGAAGAAACCGCGGCTCGCGCCGATCGCGCGCCAGCGCCTGCCGGTCCTCCGCGGCCCGATCGTCCTCGCCGACGCGTTCGCGCTCCTGCCGATGGTCCGCCGCGCGCTCCCGCAGGCTCGGTTTCCGTTCGAGCGCCCGAGCGTGCTCGCGGCCATCCTCGGCACTGCGGCGGTCGCGCGACGGCTCAAGCGGTCGAGCCTCTCGCCCGGCACGCGCGAGCTGACCGCGGCGGGCGTGGCGTTCCTGCCGGCCGCGATGGCGCTTCGCGGCCCCGACCTCGCCGCCTACCACGGAGCCGAGCACATCTCCATCGGCACCTACGAGAACGGCGGGGAGCCTGCGCCGAAGGAGCACCCGCGGTGCGGCTCGCAGCTCATCGCGCCCATGGTCGCGTCCTCGCTCGCAGTGAACGTCGTCGCAGCGAAGGCGCCGGCGGGAACGCGAAGCCTCGTGCGGCTCCTCGGAACCGCTGTGGCCATCGGCGGCTCCGTCGAGGTGTTCTCGTGGGCGGCGCGCAACCCGGCGAATCCCGTCGCGCGCGCACTCGCCCGACCCGGATTCGAGCTCCAGAAGCACGTCTCGACCGCGGAGCCGTCGGGCGAGCAGCTCGAGGTCGCGAACGCGGCCCGCGACGCGTGCCTCGAGCTCGAGCGTGAGCACGCGGCGTAGCCGGCTCGATCCGGAGGTCTTCGAGCTCCCGGTCGAGAAGATCCGGGACGGCTACTACACCGACGCGTACTTCAACTTCGCGCGCTCCACGCTGCTCGCGGACGGGCGGCATCCGCGGGTGCTGATGCAGGTCTTCCAGAAGAAGCGCGCGGTCCTGGGCGGCATCGACGAGGCGATCGCGATCCTCAGGCTCTGCTCGAACGGCTGGGAAGATCTCACGGTGCACGCGCTCTACGACGGGGACGCGATCGCGCCGTGGGAGACCGTGCTGACGATCGAGGGCGACTACACGTCGTTCGCCCACCTCGAGACCGTGTATCTGGGCGTCCTTGCGAGGCGCACTCTCGTGTCCACCAACGTGCGTCGCGTCGTGGAGGCGGCGGGCGGGAAGGAGATCCTCTACTTCCCGGCGCGGCACGACCATCACCGCGTGCAGACCGGAGACGGATACGCCGCGCACGTCGCCGGTGCGATCGGCGTCTCGACGGACGCGCAGGCCTCCTGGTGGGGCGGTCGTGGCATCGGAACGGTCCCGCACGGGCTCATCGCCGCCTATGACGGCGACACCGTGCTCGCGGCGCGCAAGTTCGCGGAGTGGGCGCCCGCGGACATGAGCGTCGTCGTGCTCGTCGACTTCGACAACGACTCGGTGAACACGTCCCTCGAGGTCGCACGCACGCTCGGCGCGAGGCTTTGGGGAGTGCGCCTCGACACCTCTGGAGACCTCGTCGACCGCTCGCTCTGGAACGAGCTGGGCGACTTCGATCCGCGCGGTGTCAACGAGCGGCTCGTCCGGAAGGTGCGTGCGGCGCTCGACGACGAGGGCTACGGGCGCGTGAAGATCGTCGCCTCTGGTGGCTTCACGGTCGAGAAGATCCGCGCCTTCGAGGAGGGCGCCGTGCCGGTGGACGTCTACGGCGTCGGCTCGTCGCTCATTCGCGGCGAGAACGACTTCACGGCCGACGTCGTCATGGCCGAGGGCAAGCCGTGCGCGAAGGTCGGTCGGCGCCTCCGGCCCAACCCGCGGCTCGAGCTCGTCACGTAGCGACGGCTCCGATCGGCCCGGGCCAGGTGGCCATCGGCTCCGTCGAGCGCACGACGTGTGCTCCGCGCTCCGCGAACTCGGCGAACGCGCGGTCGGCGTCGGCGGTGTAGTCGACCGCGCCAGGGACGACGACCGGGGAGGTGCAGTCCTCGAGCAGGTAGACGCGGGGCGCGAGCTCGGGAGCGTCCTCGAGCAGATCGGCGACCGTCCACGCGACGCAGTGGCTCTTGGCCTGTCCCGCGACGACCACCGCGTCGAACCCGCGCAGGTGCTCGACGAGCGCTGTGTTGCGCTGGCCGAGCTCCTCCCCGCGGCTTCCCCGGAGCACCTCCGGCCCGAGCACCGAGTAGTGCTCGGTCAGCGGCGCGAAGCCCTTGATCTCGAAGCGCGTCGGCGCGCGCCGCGCGATCGCGTGGAAGAAGAACGCCTCCTCGAGCGCGCTCACGAGTGCGTGCCCGAGGCCTCCGAGCATCGCGTGGAACGGCCAGATCGTCAGCGCGTACTTGCCACGGGCTGCAAGGGCCGCGACGTACGCGCGCAGGTGCTCGGCGCCGCGGTCGGCATCGATGCCGAGGGCTTCCAGCGCCTCGCGGTCGACGCTCCAGCGGCTATCGGCGACGTCCTGCTCGGTGACGAGCGTGTACGGGTCGGGGTGGTGGCCCTCCGGGTCGACGAGGAACGGCGCGTGGAAGATCTGGAACGCCTGGTGCGTGTCGAGGGTGACGACGACTCCGGTGAGCGACGCGAGGTTCCGGTACACGAACGAGCAGATTCGGCCGCTGTCCTCGACCGCGCCCGTGCCTGAGCGGCCCGCGACGAACAGCTCGTAGCCGGGCGTGCAGAACGTGTTCTGGAGGTCGACGGCGAGGAGGCAGACGCGGTGCTCGTCGCGTGCAGCGGGCTCGATCCCGTGCTCGTCCGCCCACGCGCGAGCTTCGTGGAAGCGGTTCTCGTAGTCGACGCGCCAGACGTCCCCGATGCGGTCGAGGTCGACGTGGCTCGGGAGCGGAAGCTCGTCGCCCACCGCGACAAGCCTACGGCAGTCCAACCCTCTAGAGTCGCGAGTGGATGCGGACGCGAGCGCTGGGCGCCTTCGCCGCCGCAGCGACCGCGGCGGGCATCGTCTGTGCGCTCACGGGGTGTGGTGGAGACTCGTCGCCGCCTGACGGGCGCTCGCTCGGCTCCGACCTCGAGCGGGTCGTCGCCTCCGGCGTCCCGGGCGCGCTGGTCCGGGTGGCGGAGGACTCGGGCACGAATCGGGTCGCACGGGGTGTCGCGAATCGGGCGACCGGGGACGTCATCCGGCCCGGCGATCGGTTCCGCGTGGGGAGCATCACGAAGACCTTCGTGGCCGCCTGCGTCCTGCAGCTCGTCGCCGAGGGGAAGCTCGAGCTCGACGCCCCCGCCGCGAGGTGGCTCCCCGGTCTCGCGCCGGCGGGGGTGACGGTCCGGCAGCTCCTCGCCCACAGGTCGGGGCTCGCCGACTACGTGGACGACCCGAGCATCGCGTCCGCGGCGATCACCAGCCCGCAACGCCTGACGCGGCTCGCGCTCGCACGTCCGAAGGTCGGCGCTCCGGGAGAGCGCTATCTGTACGCGAGCACGAACTACCTCGTTCTCGGCCTCCTCGTCGAGCGCATCACCGCAGCGACGCTCGAGCACGAGCTCGCAACGCGCGTGTTCCACCCGCTGCGCCTACGACGAACGACCTTCGAGCCTGGCGCGCCTCGGCTCCGTGTGCACGGCTACCGGCCGCAGATGCACGACGGCATCGTCAGTGGCACGCCCGACGACACGGCGGGCGAGTCCGCCGCGTGGGCGTGGTCGGCCGGGGCCATCGTGTCCGACGCCCGCGATCTCGCTCGCTTCCTGTCCGCTCTCGTGCGCGGGAAGGTCGTGCCGCAGCCGCTGCTCCGGGAGATGATCCCGAGCGCCGGGTACGGGCTCGGGCTGGCGGCGTTCACGACCTCGTGCGGGACGGTGGTCGGCCACACCGGGAACCTCGGCGGGTTCGTCAGCGTCGCCTGGACGACACGTGACGCGGACCGCACCGTCGTGCTGATGGCCAATGCATATCCGCTCGCGCCCGAGGCGGACGCGGCCGTCCATCGCACGCTCGACGACGCGTTCTGCCGCACGTAGGCGGCTCGCCGGCTTCAGCGGCTTTCGGGCAGTGCCGATACCACCATCTGGTGGATTTCGAGAACACGCTCCTGACGTGGCTCCCGATCGTGTTCTTCGGGATCGTCATCCTGCTGCTCCTGTACACCCTGCGCTTCATGCCACGCGCGAAGCCGGCGCCGGTCGTGCGCGGCTCGCAGGTGGAGGTGTCGTGGGCCGACGTCGCCGGCCTGGACGAGGCGAAGGCCGAGCTCGAGGAGGTCGTCGAGTTCCTCCGCGACCGCAAGCGCTTCGTCGAGCTCGGTGCGCGGGTCCCGCGCGGGATCCTCCTGCACGGGCCGCCTGGCACCGGGAAGACGCTGCTGGCGAAGGCGGTCGCAAGCGCCTCGGGCGCGAACTTCTACTCGCAGAGCGCGTCGTCGTTCGTGGAGATGTTCGCCGGGCTCGGCGCCGCGCGGATCCGCAAGCTCTTCGAGGAGGCGCGCAAGCACGCACCATCGATCGTGTTCATCGACGAGCTCGACGCCGTGGGCACCGCCCGCGTCGGCGGCGGCTTCCATCGCGAGCACGACCAGACGCTGAACCAGCTCCTCGTCGAGCTGGACGGATTCGACAAGAGCGACGAGGTCGTCGTCATGGCCGCGTCCAACCGGCTCCAGGATCTCGACACCGCGCTCCTGCGGCCGGGGAGGTTCGACCGGCAGGTGCTCGTCTCCGCGCCAGACGTCGCGGGACGTGAGGCGATCCTCGGCGTCCATACGCGCGGCAAGCCGCTCGCTGCGGACGTCGACCTCGCTGTCATTGCACGGCAGACCGCCGGTCTCACGGGGGCCGACCTCGCGAATCTCTGCAACGAGGCAGCGATCTTCGCCGGCCGCGCGAGCGAGCGCTTCATCCGGCAGGCCGACTTCGACGCCGCGATGGACCGGATCGTCGGCGGTCTCCAGCAGCGCCGCGTCGTGTCCGAGAAGGAGAAGCGCATCCTCGCCTACCACGAAGGCGGCCACGCGCTCATGTCCCACCTCGTCGGCGAGCTCTTCCCGGCCCAGAAGGCGACGATCGTCTCGCGCGGCCAGGCGCTCGGGTACACGCTCAACACCCCCACCGAGGACCGGTACATGCACACGCGCGAGGAGTTCCTCGACCTGATGATGGTCTACCTCGCGGGCCGCGCCGCGGAGGAGATCGTCTTCGGGCGCATCACCAACGGCGCGGCCAACGACCTCGAGCGGGTGACCGAGATCGCGCGCTCGATGGTGTTCGAGTTCGGCATGTCGGAGGTGGCGCCGTCGCGCACGATGCGCGCCGACAACTACGCGCTCTCGGAGGAGACGAAGCGACTTCGCGACTCCGAGCAGGCACGTCTCACGGACCGGGCTTACGAGGAGGCGAAGCGCCTCCTGAGCAAGCATCGCGCGGCGCTGGACCGCGTCGCCCAGGCACTGCTCGAGAAGGAGACGCTCGACCGAGCCGAGCTCGAGGAGCTCCTCGCGGACGTCGCGCCGGAGTCGCGCTCGTCCGAGACCATCGGCATGGTCCGCGCGCTTCCGCTCCGGGACTGACGCAGCGCGCGGATAGCATCGCGCGGGTGCTCGGCATTCATCACCTCGGCGTCGCGGTGACCGACCTCGACGAGGCGATCGCGACGTACGAGAGCCTCTTCGGCGCTCGCCTGGAGCATCGAGCCGCCATCACCGGCCAGGGAGTGGAGGCCGCCTCGGTCCTCGTCGGCGCGAGCCGCGTCGAGCTGCTCACTCCCACCGGAGACGACACACCCGTGGGCCGCTTCCTGGCCAAGCGCGGCCCCGGCATGCACCACGTGGCGCTCGAGACCGACGATCTGCAGGCGACGCTCGACGAGCTCGAGTCGTCCGGCGCCCAGCTCGTCGACCCGGTGCCGCGCCGCGGGCTCTTCGGAGTCGAGTTCGCGTTCGTCCATCCCGATTCGGTCCACGGCGTCCTGACGGAGGTGGTTGCAAGTGCCTGACGAGTTGGTGCGGGTCGAGATCGGATTCGAGGGTGGGCAGATCCTCAGCTGGCTGGTGACGATGGAGAGCGCGGACGCGCTCGATCGCAAGCTGGGCGCAGCAGGCTCCGGAACGCTCCAGCTTGAGGCGCAGGAGGGAACGATCACGCTCGTTCTCGAGCGCGTGCTGTACGTGAAGCGCTATGCGCGTGAGGCCCGGGTCGGCTTCGCCGGCTGACCAGGCGTGGCGCTCCGGGTCGGCCTCGTCGGCCTTCCGAACTCCGGGAAGACGACGCTCTTCAACGCGCTGACCCACGCGGGGGCGCAGGTGACGGCGTACTCCGAGGTGGCGCAGAAGCCCAACCTCGGGATGGCGGTGATCGCGGACGACCGGCTCGACCGGCTCGCGGAGGTCGTTGGCTCGAAGAAGGTCACGCCGGCCGCGATCCGGGTCGTCGACGTGCCGGGCCGAGCCGAGATTCCGGGCGAGCTGCGACAGGCCGATGCGCTGCTCGCCGTGCTCGACGGGTTCTCCGACGACGCCGATCCGACCGCCGATCTCGAGACGCTTCGGCTCGAGCTGATCGTGGCCGATCGCGAGCACGTCGATCGCCGCCTGGAGCGGGTGCGCAAGGAGGCGAAGTCGGGCGATCGTGCGAAGCGCCAGGAGCTCGAGCTGACCGAGCGCCTCCTCGCGCACCTTGACGAAGGGCATCCGCTCTCGGCCTGGGGCGGCGAGCTCCCGCCCGAGCTCGAGCCGTTGACCACGAAGCCGCTCATCCCTCTCGAGAACGGCCCGGGCGGGATCGACTGCGCGCTCGAGATGGAGCTGGCCGAGCTGACGCCGCAGGAGGCGGCGGAGTTCCGCTCGGGCGCCTCGGCACTCGACGACGTCGTGCTGCGCCTCAAGGACGCCCTCGGGCTGGTCACCTTCTTCACCGTCGGCGACACGGAGGCGCGATCCTGGACGCTGTCCTCCGGCCAGACGGCCCTCGACGCGGCGGAGTCGATCCACTCCGACATCGCCCGCGGCTTCATCCGCTGCGAGGTGATCCGCTGGGACGACCTCCTCGAGTGCGGCTCGCATGCGGAGGCGGCGCGGCGCGGCCTGCAGCGCCTGGAGGGGAAGACCTACGTCGTCGCGGACGGCGACGTGCTCAACATCCGCTTCAACGTCTAGTTCTCGGCCTTCTCGAAGCGGGTTGCGGCGAGCGCGGCGAACCAGAGCGCGGCGAGTAGGACGAGCACGGCCGCGAGCGGCCGGAGCAAGGTCTCGTTTCCGAGGTCGGTCACGGGGACGGGACCGGGCGTCTCGAAAGAGCTGCTCCCGCCCGCGTCGATGATCAGCACGGACGCGAGCACTCCGGCGAGGAGGGAAACCGCGACGGCACTGCCGTGGAGCCACCGCCCGAGCGGGTCGCGCGGGTGGGCGGCCAGGCTGAGGCCGAGGATGAGCAGTCCGAACAGCGCCCAGACGAACGCGATGCCCGTCACCTTTCCGTAGGCCTCGTTGTCGATCTCGAGCCAGATCGCAAGCGCGAACAGGTCGACGGCGAGGCCGGCTGCGACGAGCGCGCCGAGCGAGAGCGCCTCGAGCCTCCGGCGGGCGAGGCACGCGAGCGCGCACGCCACGGTGCCGCCCGTCTCGAAGATGAGGACGGCGACGCCGAGCCCGATCCCGAGCGCGCCGATGTCGCTGTCGGCGTCGAGGACGGCGATGAGCCCGATGAGCGCGGCGAACGCCATCGAGGCGAGGACGACGATGATCCCGACGTCGAGGCGTGAGAAGCTCGGAGTGGCGGTGATCTGGGCTTCGCTCACGGCCGAGCGTTCGTCGGTGGCCGCGCCTTTCCTGCGGGTCAGCCGGTCGCGACGAAGGCGGCCCCGGCGAGCGCAGCGGCTCCACCTACTCGCTTTGGCGTTCCCAGACGCTCTCCCAGGACGAGCCACGCGAGCACGACCGTGACCACCGGGTACAGGCTGCCGAGCACCGCGACGATCCCTACCGCGCCGCGCGTCGTGGCCGCGGCGACGAACACGTTCGCGCCCGTGTCGAGGACGCCCACGGCGGCGACGAGCGGGAGGAGGCGACGCGGGGCGGTGACTGCGGTGGACGTCAGGAGCGCGGCGGCGATCGCGACGGGAAGCGATGCCGTTCGCGAGGCGGCAACCGCCCACGCGGCGCTCTCGTCGGAGCCGGCGTCGATTCCGACGAAGAACAGGCCGAAGCCGAGCGCCGCGACGACTGCGAGGCCGGCCCCGGCTCCGATCCGCGCTCGACTGTCTCCCGAGGAGTTCCACGAGAGGACGACGATCCCCATGAGGACGAGCAGGACGCCGAGCCACTGCACTGCGCTCGGCACCTCGCCGCGAGCCGCGTCGACCGCGAGCGGCACGATCGGCGACGCGGCTGAGATCGGCGCCACGATGCCCATCGCTCCGAGCGCGAAGCCTCGGTAGAGCGCGGCGAGCCCCGCGAGAGCGGCCACGCCTCCGGCCGCGGCGGGAAGGAGCTCGCCGACTCCCGGAAACGCATCGCCCGTGACCAGGACCCAGACGTAGACGCAGACGAGACCGACGGCCTGCGACACGACGAGCACGGTGAGCACCGCCAGCCGCCGCGACGCGATTCCCCCGAGGAAGTCGCCGACGCCCCAGCCGAGCGCTCCGGCGATGGCCAGCAAGGCAGCCATGTGAGGTCAGTCGTCGCCGACAGAACGGGTCGCGGCCTGGGCGTCGAGCTGGTTCGCGTGGTAGAGAACCGCGGCTTCGGCCGTCCGCGCGGCAGGGCGGTCGTGATGTGACGCGACGGCGTGGAGCAGCTCGGCGAGAACGGCCCGGTCGAGGTCACGTGCACGCTCCTCGATCATCCGCAGCCCGAGGTGGACGTGCCCCAGGAGCCGTCCCTCGTCGGTCTGGCGGAACGCCGGCCCCGGGCCGAGCTCGCGCGTGCGGCCGACGTCGTGGAGCAGGGCGGCCGCGAGGAGAAGGTCGTGTCGCAGACGCGGGTGCAGCTGTGCCGTCTCGCGGGCGAGCGTAATGACGCCGACCGTGTGCTCGAGGAGCCCTCCCGCATATCCGTGATGGCCGTCGGCGCCGGCCGCCGGCAGGGTGCGGAAGGCGTGTCTGAGCGGCTCGTCGCGCAGGAAGGAGCTCACGAGGGACGCGAGTCCTCCATGGCTGATCTCGGAGGCGAGGAACTCGAGGAACCCGTCGAGCTCGTCGGCATCGCGCCGGAGCGCCGGGGTGAGCACCGCCGGGTCGGTGTCCGAGGCGGGCTCGACCGCGCGGATCTGAACCTGCAGACGCCCGCCGAAGCGCTCGACGCGGCCGAGCACGTGCACCGCGTCGCCCTCGGCGAAGCGCTGGTCGAGGAGGTCGACGTCGTTCCACACGCGCGCTTCGACGCGGCCGCTCGGATCGGCGAGCTCGAGCGCGAGGTAGGCAGCGCCGTTCCGGGTGCGCTTCCGCTCTTTCTTGGTGACGGCGAAGACGCCCTCGACGGTCCTGTCCTCGGCCAGCTCGGCGATCGTCGTCACGAGGCGAGTCTATGCGGGCACCCGTCCGGGAAAGACACGTTGGTACGCTCGCCGCGATGGCCGACGCCCAGCCGTTCCGCGCCGTCCGCTACTCCGGCGCGGCCGGCCCGCTGGCGGACCTCGTGGCGCCTCCCTACGACGCGGTCGACGACGCCGAGCGCGCGGACCTCTACACCCGCAGCCCGTACAACGTCCTGCACCTGACGCTTCCCGAGTCGGCCGAGCAGGCCGCTCGTCTGTACCGGGAGTGGCTGGCCCGGGGCGTGCTCGAGCGCGAGGACGACCCCGCTGCGTGGCTCGCCGTCGAGTCGTACGTCGGTCCCGATGCCGTGCAGCGCGAGCGGCACGGCCTGATCGTCTCGCTGCTCGCGGAGCCGTACGAGGCGGGGACCATCCTTCCGCACGAGCGGACCTACTCGGGCATCCGCGAGGACCGGCTGGACCTCCTGCGCGCGATGCGCGTGCAGCCCGAGCCGATCCTCCTGCTGACCGACCGTTCAATCGCACTGGAGACGCCGTCGACCGATCCCGATGTCGAGGTGGACGGAACTCGGCTCTGGCGCGTCTCTGGGCCGGCACTCGATCCCGGGCGGCTCCTCATCGCGGACGGCCACCACCGCTACGAATGCGCGGTCGATCTCGGGCGTGAGCGCGGCGAAGAGACGCGGATCATGGTTCTCGTCGTGTCCGTGGATGATCCCGGGCTCCATGTCTTCCCGACCCATCGCGTCTTCACCGGTCGGTCCGACCTGGCCGCGCTCGGCGAGGGCGAGCGGTGCCGCGACCTCGACGAGGCGAAATCGGTGTTGCTCGAGGAGCCGTACGCGCACGCGGCCGCGATCGCGTACCGGCGAGCCGGAGTCGAGCTTGTCCGCGGCGACGAGGGGGAGCTGGACGCGGGCCTCGTCGACCGGCATGGACTCGACGGCATCGCCTACACGCCACGTGCCGAGGATGCAGTCGCGGTGGTCGATCGGGGCGAGGCCGATGTCGCCTTCCTGCTCCGTGAGCCCCGCGTGGCTGACGTCTTCGCGGTCGCCCTGCGCGGCGAGCGGATGCCCGCGAAGAGCACGTACTTCTATCCGAAGCCGCTCTCCGGTCTCCTCTTCCATCCCCTCGATCTATGAGTGAGTGGCTCGACACGTGCCGGGCCTGTGTCGAGGACATTCGGGCCGTGCTCGAGCGCCTTCCGACGCGCCTCGAGCGAGAGCCGGTGCTCCGGCTCGGCGAGGGCGGCGACGACACGACCGCGATCGACCAGCAGGCGGAGGACGCGGTCGTAGGCCGCCTCGCGGCGCTCGACGCCGACTTTGTGCTCGTCTCGGAGGAGCTGGGTACGCGCCTGTTCGGAGACGGCGGGCCCACGACCGTGATCGTCGACCCGATTGACGGGTCGGTCAACGCGAAGCGCGGCATCCCTTTCTTCTCCTTCTCTCTCGCCGTGGCGGAGGGTGCCGCGATGGGAGACGTCGTCTTCGGGTACGTCTACGACTTCGGGTCGGGCGAGGAGTGGACGGCCGAGCGCGGCGCCGGGGCGTTCCTGAACGGCGCTCGCCTCGGCGAGCAGCGTCCGAAGGACTCGATCGAGATCCTGAGCTTCGAGGGCACGACCACCCAGACGATCGCGGCGCAGGTCGCGAACGCGCTCGGCGTCGCGGACCGGCTCCGGGTCATGGGCTCGCTCGCGCTCTCGCTGTGCCATCTCGCGGCGGGACGGGTCGACGGAGTCGTGTCGCTGAAGGCTGCGCGGTCGGTGGACATCGCGGCTGCCCAGCTGCTCGTACGTGAGGCCGGGCTCGCCATCGAGCTGTTCGAGGATCCGCCGTTCGCTGCGGCGCCACTCGACCTCGGAACACGCTCCCGTCTTGCAGCAGCCGGATCTCCCCGGCTCGTGGCGCTACTGACCGAAGCGATGAGCTCCTCGGGATGAGGAGGTGTCACGGCGATCGCGGCCGTGCAGACGGCCGCGCTTTAGGTCCTCCGCTCCGCCGCGCGGGCCGGAATCCCCACGCGGGGATGCCGGTCCTTGCGCACAAATAGCTACGCTCGACCCGATGAGGCCTGACCGCGACGCGATTCTGCAGGCGCTCGAGAACGTCATCGATCCCGAGCTCCGACGGCCCGTCACGGAGCTCGACATGGTCCGCGACGTCCTCGTCGAGGACGACGGCTCGGTCTCCGTCACGATCGCGCTCACCGTCGCCGGCTGCCCGCTCCGCGACTCCTTCCAGGAGCAGGTGACGCGCCACGTCGGCGAG
>JBKPLV010000328.1:0-1666 GCA_046731795.1 Actinomycetota bacterium
CGCGATGACGTCCGCAAAGGCGATCGCGCCGAACAGCAGCGCCGCCACGAGTGTTCCGACGACGAGCGACCAGCGCCCGCGCGTCCGGATCCGATCCACTGATGCCATGAGCTCCCCCGTTCCTCTCCCGTTGAGACCGCAGGCGGCGTCCCCACGCCGCAGACGCATCGTCGTCTCGGCTGACGCGAAGTCAACGCGGCAGAGTCTGGACTTACCTACCCGATAAGCCAGGCGTTCGTTGCTACAATCGGCCGCCGGCGGACGGCGAGTCCGCCCTCTTTCTGTGATGAAGACGTACACGGCCAAGCCCGGAGAGATCCAGCGCGAGTGGTTCCTCGTGGACGCCGAGGGCCAGACTCTCGGTCGTCTGGCGACCCGTATCGCGGACACGCTCCGCGGCAAGGGGAAGCCGGCCTACACGCCGCACGTCGACACCGGCGATTTCGTGGTCGTCGTCAACGCGGAGAAGATCGCGGTGACCGGCTCCAAGCTCGACACGAAGATCTACTACCGCCACTCGGGCTATCCCGGCGGGCTCAAGCAGCGCACGCTGCGCGAGCAGCTCGAACGCCGGCCGACCGAGGTCATCCGCAAGGCGGTGAAGGGGATGCTCCCGAAGAACAAGCTCGCGTCGGCCCAGATCACGAAGCTGAAGGTGTACGCCGGACCCGACCATCCACACGCCGCGCAAGCGCCGAAGCCGCTGGAGCTCGCATGAGCGAGATCGCCCAGTACCTCGGCACGGGGAAGCGGAAGACGTCGGTCGCGCGTGTGATCCTGCGGCCGGGCGACGGGCAGACGTGGATCAACGGGCGCTCGCTCGAGGACTACTTCCCGCGCGCCGTCCACCAGAAGATGGTGCTCGCGCCGCTCGAGGTCGCCGAAGCCGCGTCGACCTACGACCTGCGCGTGCGGGTGCACGGCGGCGGCAAGTCGGGTCAGGCGGGTGCGATCAGGCACGGCATCGCGCGGGCGCTCGTCGAGGCCGATCCCGAGATGCGCGTTGCGCTGAAGCGGCAGGGCTTCCTGACGCGGGACGCCCGCATCGTCGAGCGCAAGAAGGCCGGCCTGCACAAGGCCCGCAAGGCGCCCCAGTTCTCGAAGAGGTAGGTTCGCCCGCCGTGGCGCGGCGGTACTTCGGAACAGATGGCGTGCGCGGCGTGGTTGGGGCGGACATCACGCCGGAGCTCGTCGAGCGGATCGGCAAGGCCGCGACGGCGTGGGCGGGACGGGGTCGCGTCCTCGTCGGCCGCGACACACGTGGTTCCGGGCCGGAGCTCGAGGAGGCGGTCGCGCGCGGGATCGCATCCGCCGGCGGCACGGCGGTCCTGGGCGGCATCCTGCCGACGCCGGCAGTCGCGCTCCTCGCAGATCGGCTCGGCGTCGTCGTGTCGGCCTCCCACAACCCCCCGGAGTACAACGGCGTGAAGTTCTTCCTCGACGGCGGGAAGCTCACCGACGCGCAGGACGAGGAGATCGAGGCGCTGCTGGACGATCCGGGGCCGGGCGGGGGCTCGATCGAGGCGGTCGAGGGCGCCGCCGATCGGTATCTCGAGCACGTGCTCGAGCGCTTCGGCTCCGATCTCGACGGGCTGCGCCTGGGTGTGGACTGCGCGAACGGCGCGTACTCCAACATCGCGCCCCGAGCGTTCGAGCAGCTGGGGGC
>JBKPLV010000329.1:0-4325 GCA_046731795.1 Actinomycetota bacterium
GCGGGATTCCCCCATACGAGCTCGCACTGCGCGTAGTCGAGGGCGCCCTGGTAGACGGGTGCGCCGGTGAGCTCGTGCACGTCCGCCGCAGCGCCGACGTGGTCGGGATGGAAGTGGGTCACGAAGATCGTCGAGACGCGGCCACCTGCCTGCGCGAGCTCGACGGTCCAGGTCTCCTTCGCGTCGGGGAGGCCGGTGCCGCAGTCGACCAGCGTCCAACCGTCCTCGCCGGGCAGCAGGTATGCGTGCACGTGCCCCGGCCGGGTAGGCAGCGGCAGCGTGACGCGCCGGATCCCGGCGACGAGCTCGTCCATCGCGCGGACTCTACGCGCCACTCCAATTTCCCTTGCCAGGAGACGAACGTATGTTCTATTCTCAAACGATGCGGGTCGAGTATCGGATCGAGCCGTGCAAGTCGGCGCTCACGCAGGTTCGCGGGATGCCGTTCCGGTGGTCGCTCAATCCGTACATGGGCTGCGTCCACCGCTGCACGTTCTGTTACGTCCGGCACTTCGAGCAGCGCGCCGACCGGCCGTCGGACGACCGCTACGGCCGCTCCATCCGCGTGAAGTCGAATGTCGCCGAGGTGCTCCGTCGCGAGCTGGCACGAGCTGCCTGGCAGCGCGACGAGGTCGCGCTGGGAACGGCGACCGACCCGTACCAGCCGGCCGAGGCTCGTTTCCGGCTCACGCGCTCGTGCATCGAGGAGCTCGCGTCGTCGGGCACGCCGTTCTCGATCGTCACCCGCGGGCCGCTGGTCGTCCGCGACGTCGATCTCCTCGTCGCCGCCGCGCACGACGTGTCGGTCGCCGTCTACGTCTCCCTCCCCACACTCGACGAGCGCGTGTGGCGCACGACCGAGCCCGGGACGGCGCCGCCGCCGAGCCGCCTGCGAGCGATCCGCACGCTGGCCGAGGCCGGGATCGAGGTCGGCGTGGGCATGGCGCCGATCCTCCCCGGCCTGTCCGACGCGCCCGAGCAGCTCCGAGCGACGGTCGCCGCCGCCCGCGATGCCGGCGCCCGCTCGGTTTGGGCGAGCGTCGTCCATCTTCGGCCGGGAGTGCGCGAGCACTTCCTGGAGGCGCTCGCCCGCGACTGGCCTGAGCAGGTCGAGCGCTACGAGGCGCTCTTCGCGAACCGCGCGTATCTGCCCTCGGCCGTCACCGCTGCGATCACCGAGCCGGCACGCAAGGCCCGAGTGTCCGTGCGCTACTCACGCATGCGGGAGCCCATTCGCCCGGAGCCTCGCCAGCTCTCGCTTTCCGTGTAGCGAGGAGGATCGTCCGCATCTGCGCCGTAGAATCGCCCAGTGGCCGACGAGATCACCTGCCTCATCGCCGACGACCACGAGGTCGTCCGGGAAGGGTTACGACTGGCGCTGTCCCGTTCGCCGAAGATCCGGGTGATCGGGGAGGCCGCGGACGGGGCGTCCGCGGTCGCGCTGACGGAGCGCCGCCGGCCCGACGTCGTGATCATGGACCTGCGGATGCCGGACATGGACGGGCTCGAGGCCACCGAGCAGGTGCTCGAGAAGGCCCCGAGCACGGGGGTGCTGATCTTCACCGCCTATGGGGAGCGGTCTCTACTGCAGCGCGGCCTGGAGTCGGGCGCGCGCGGCTACATCCTCAAGGAAGCCCCGCACGAGACGCTGCTGCGCGCCATCGAGAAGGTCGCCGCCGGTGAGACGTTCGTCGACCCCGGTCTCATGGCCGAGTTCGTCGCCGGGCAGGGGCAGGCCGACATCCTCACTCCGCGCGAACGGGAGATTCTCCAGCTCCTCGCCGACGGAATGTCGAACGCAGATGTCGCCACGAAGCTCTTCATCAGCCAGGAGACCGTGAAGAGCCACGTGCGTCACATCCTCGCGAAGCTCGAAGCCGACACGCGCACGCAGGCGGTCGCGATCGCGCTCCGTGAGGCGATGATCGATTGACGCCTGACGAGACCGAGCGAGCGCTGCTCGCGGAGCGCATGCTCTCCGAGCATGAGGAGCGCCGGCGCGTCGCCGAGCTCATCCACGACGGGCCGATCCAGCAGCTGTCCGCGATCTCGCAGATGCTCGACGCCGGCCTCGCGGCGCTCGACGCGGGCGAGACCGAACGCGCGAAGGAAGTGTTCATTCGTGGGCTCGGCCTCGCACGGGACGCCGTCCGCGACCTCCGGCAGCTCAGCGACGACCTCGAGCCCCGCGTGCTCCACGAGCTGGGCTTCGCGTCGGCAGCGGCGGCGCTCGCCCGCCGGCTTGCGTCCCGCCACGACGTCGAGATCGAGCTGGAGCTCGAGGCGGCGGCCGAGCTCGGTGAGAACGCCGCGGTCGCGCTGTACCAGATCCTGCGCGAGGCGACGGAGCAGGCGATGCGCCGCGGGACATTGACGCGGGTGGAGATCTCCCTGGGGCCGACGGAGGCCGGGGGCGTCGAGCTGATCGTCGCCGACGACGGTCCGCCGGAGCGACGCGCCGCCGTGCTCGAGGCCCTGGCCGAGCGAGCAGCGACGCTGAACGGGCGCTTCAGCTCGGAGATCCGCTATCCGCGCGGCTCGACGGTGAAGATCGAGGTGCCGCCGTCCGCGGCGCATCGATAGGGCTAAGATCGCGGCGTGGAAGGCAACGGCAGGAGCGGCTTCCTCTTCTTCGTGTGGTCGCCGGCCGGGTACACGCTCGTCGAGCGCGCAGGTGACCCGCCCCGCCCGGGCACCGAGGTCGAGGATGGCGACAAGCGCTATCGCGTGACGAAGATCGCGCCGTCACCGCTTCCCGGTGACCCGCGCGCGTGCGCCTATCTCCAGCCTGTGTAGCTTGCGCAGGTCGGAATCCGCGAGCGCGGATTCCGACCGCGATAGTCAAGGACGCTCGCAGCCGAGCCCATTCGCTCGTGCAGTCCTACCTGCGGAGTTACTCGATCGGTTCGTTCTGAACGTTGTGCTCGGTGGCGTACGTGTCGACGAGCGAGTTGATCTTCTCGGGATCCGGGAACGCGTAGTTGATCTCGACGAAGGCGTTCCACTTGTCCGGGAGCGCGTCCTCGGGGAAGATCGCCTCGACCGGGCACTCTGGTTCGCACGCCCCGCAATCGATGCACTCCTCCGGGTCGATGATCAGGATCCGCTCGAACTCGTGGATGCAGTCGACGGGGCAGACGTCAACGCACGAGCGGTCTTTGATGTCGATGCAGGGCTCGGCGATGATGTACGTCACGGGACCAACTCTAGCCAGGTCGCCGGCGCGGTTACTGAGTGTCGGTCGCGCCCGAGCCGACGAGCTCGTCGACGATCTGATGCCCTCGCTCGACGAGTGCGGACTTGACGATCACCTGGTCGAAGCCGGCCGTGTGCGCACGTTGGAGACCGGACTTGTCGGTGTGGTTCGTGTAGCCGAGGATCGGGATGTCGGGCCAGGTGTCGACGACCTCGTCGGGCTCGACGCGCGCGATGTCGGCGATCACGAGGTCGGGCGCGTCGACGCTATCGCTCGTCACGAGTCGGTGCTCGGGGAGCAGGCCGTCGAGTTTCCCGCGGAAGAAGAGGTCGACCCCAACGAGCAGGATCGTCGCCACGCGCGCGACACTAGCAGTGTCCACGGATGCCGATGATGAGGCGTCGATGAGCCTCGAGCGAGGGCTGGAGCTGATCCGTGCCGGCGAGTACTTCGATGCGCACGAAGAGCTCGAAGACGAGTGGCGGGAGGCGCCCGCGGACGAGCGCGACTTCCTGCAAGGACTCGTCCACGTCGCCGTCGCCTGGCTGCACGCGGAGCGCTCGAACCGCGCCGGTTGCGAGCGTCAGCTCGACAAGGCGGAGCGTCGCCTCGGCCCGTACGAGCCTGAGCATCGCGGCGTCGACGTCACGATCGTCCTCGCCGACGTGAGGAGCGCGCGCGAGCTCGTCGTCGGCGGGTCGCTCCAGCTTCCCGCTCCGCGGGTCTGATCAGAACGCGGGCTCGAGGCCCAGCCACTCGAGGAAGCGGTTCAGGTAGACGCGGAGGACGTAGAAGCGCTCGAAGAAGAGCAGCAGGCCGAGGGCGACCATGATCGCTCCGCCGCCGATCTGGATCGCGCGGTAGTGGTCACGCAGCCAGCGGAACGCCGACATCGCGCGCGTGAAGAGCGCTGCCGCGAGCACGAACGGCACGGCGAGACCGAGCGAGTAGACAGCGAGGAGCGCTGCTCCCTGAAAGGCGGTGTCGGAGGAGCCGGCGAGCACCAGGATCGCCGCGAGCACCGGCCCGATGCACGGGGCGGCGCAGACGGCGAAGGCCCCGCCGAGCAGCACCCGCGAGCCGCGGCCGCGCGCTTCCTGCAGCAGACCGGCGCCGACGAGTCGCTCCG
>JBKPLV010000330.1:0-2279 GCA_046731795.1 Actinomycetota bacterium
CTCCGCGGCGTGACATTCGAGCACGTCCTCGTCGTCGGCGCCGGCCAGATGGGCGGGGGCATCGCCCAGGTCGTGGCGGCATCCGGCCGCCGCGTCTCGCTGCACGACGCGGTGCCCGGCGCGATGGAGCGGGCCCTCGCCGTCATGGAGACGAGCCTCGGCAAGCTCGCCGAGAAGGGCGGGCCCGACCCCGGTGAGGTGCTGGCGAGGGTCTCGCCGGTCGACGAGCTCGTTTCGGCAGACCTGCTGATCGAGGCGGTCGTCGAGGACGCGGGCGTGAAGGAGGAGGTCTTCCGCGCCGCGGACGAGGTGTTTCCGCCGGACGCGATCCTCGCCTCGAACACGTCGTCCATCCCGATCACCTCGCTTGCTGCAGTCACCTCGCGCCCGGACCGGGTCATCGGCATGCACTTCTTCAACCCCGTCCCGGTGCTGAAGCTCGTGGAGGTCATCCGCGCCGTCCAGACCTCGGACGAGACGTCGGCTCGAATCGTCGCCCTCGCGGAGGATCTCGGGAAGACGCCGGCGCAGGCGAACGACTTCCCGGGCTTCGTCTCGAACCGCATCCTCATGCCGTTCGTGAACGAGGCGGCGTACGCGCTGATGGAGGGCGTCGCCGAGGCGGAGGCGATCGACACGATCGCGAGGCTCGGCTTCGCGCATCCCATGGGCCCGCTCGCGCTCGCCGACCTCATCGGGCTCGACACGTGCGTCGCGATCATGGAGGTGTTGCACGACGGTCTCGGCGACCCGAAGTACGCACCGTGCCCGCTGCTCCGTCGCTACGTCGCTGCCGGACGGCTCGGCCGGAAGTCCGGCTCCGGCTTCTACCAATACTCCTGAGGCGCAAGACCGGAAGCTCGCTAGCGCGAGACTTCCGGCCGCGCGAAGACCCCTGAAGGCGGCTGCTTCGCAGCCGCATCGCGCGTACTGCCAAACGTACAGCGTCGATCACGGAACCTATAGTCCGCGACGATGGACTTCGAGCTCACCGCGGACCAGCGAGCGATCCAGGCGCTCACCCGGGAGCTTGCGGAGGCGGAGATCGTGCCCAACGCGCCCGACTGGGACCGCGAGCATCGCTTCCCCGACGAGCTCCTCCCGAAGCTCGCCGAGCTCGGCCTCCTGGGCGTGTGCGTGCCGGAGGAGTACGGCGGTGCGGGCGCCGACTTCCTCTCGTACGTCCTCGTCCTCGAGGAGCTCTCGCGCGCGGACGCCGGCGTGGGGGTGACCGTCGCTGTGCACACGAGCGCAACGACGCTGCCGATCCTCACCTTCGGCACCGACGAGCAGCGCGCCCGCTTCGTGCCGGCGCTCGCGCGGGGCGAGTCTCTCGGCGCATTCGCGCTGACGGAGCCCGGCTCCGGCTCGGACGCGGGCTCGCTCCGCACGACCGCGACACCGGACGGCGACGGCTGGGTGCTGAACGGCTCGAAGCAGTGGATCACGAACGGCTCGCGCGCCGGAACCTTCGTCCTGTTCGCACGGACCGATCCCGACACGACCCGGGCGCGAGGCGTCTCCTGCTTCGTCCTCGACGCCGAGCACGTCCGCGTCACGCGCGAGGAGGAGAAGCTTGGCCTGAATTCCTCCACGACCTCGGATCTCGTCGTCGAGGGCGCTCGCGTCGGACGCGACCGGCTGCTCCACGAGGAAGGGCGCGGCTTTCGGGTCGCGATGGCCACGCTCGACGGAGGTCGTATCGGCATCGCAGCCCAGGCGCTCGGCATCGCCCAGGCCGCCTACGACGTCGCCCGCGCGTACGCGCTCGAGCGGGAGCAGTTCGGGCGGCGCATCGGCGACTTCCAGGCGATCCAGTGGAAGCTCGCCGACATGGCCACGGAGATCGACGCCGCGCGCCTCCTCACCTACCGGGCGGCGTGGCTGAAGCAGGAGGGCAGGCCGCACGCGGCGGAGGGAGCGATGGCGAAGCTCTATGCGTCGGAGATGGCCCGGCGCCAGACGGCCGAGGCGATTCAGATCCTCGGCGGCTACGGCTACACGCGGGAGTTCCCCGTCGAGCGCTTCTACCGCGACGCGAAGATCACCGAGATCTACGAGGGGACGAGCGAGATCCAGCGGCTCGTCATCGCACGGCACATCCTGGGACGCCAGGCCCGCGAGGAGCCGGTCGTCCACGAGGCCCGCTCGTAGGCCGTCGTGGCCCGCGAGCGCGACGAGCCGGTACGGCTCACGAGGATCTACACGCGTGGCGGCGACGCCGGCGAGACCTCGCTCGGAGACGGGTCGCGGGTCCCGAAGCTCGACGCACGGATCGC
>JBKPLV010000331.1:0-4814 GCA_046731795.1 Actinomycetota bacterium
TGTCCAGCTGCGAGAGCGCGTTGAAGTGCTGCGTGCGCGAGGCGCTGGCCGTGAGCGCCGAGCACGTCGCGAGCTCGTCGATGCCGAGCCGCGTACTCAGCTCGTAGAGCAGGAAGCTCACCTTCGCCTCGGTCCAGACCCCGACGACACCGACGCGCAGCGGTTCTCCACCGTGCTCGCGCCGGATCCGGTCGAGCTGCGCTTCCAGGTCGGTGCCCTCGAGGTCGTTCAGCGTGATCGAGTCGACGATGCACTCGTTGGGCGCGGCCTCTGCCCACTCGTCCATCTCCAGCACGAGTCTCGCACCGACGGTGCCCGTTATGCAGTGCGCGCCGAACCGCACCAGGTGCTCGCGCTGTGCGGGATCGTCCGCGTCGTGCCAGTCGCGGATGTGGACGAGGTCGATCGCATGCGAGGGCAGACCGCGCGCCCACTCGATGAGCTGGGCCAGCGGCCCCGCGGCCGGCTCCGGTCCGAGCAGGCGGGCCGCTTCCGAGTAGCCCACGTGCAGCAGGTTCGGCAGCGGATCGTGAGGGCCGATCGGGTCGACGAAGTCACGTTGCAGGCACTGCGTGATCAGGACGGTCGCCATCTGACTCCGATTCGCCGATTCTGACTACGTCTCGCGGTGCTCGATCACAACGGCGCCTCTGGGACCTGGCGCTCGATCTGATCAACGCGCGGTACTGAGTTGCTCCGACGCTACACGCGGGCCGTCATCACGGACGCTCGATCGGCGCCCGGCTAATCAGTCGCTGCGCGTACTCAGCGTTTGCGGCAGCCTCGTCCTCGGTGGCAAAGGTCCCCATCGATCGGGCTGCCGTCGTGGCGTGAGGGTTGATCAGCTCCCAGTGAAATCGACCGTCGCGCTGACGGACGATCTTGAAGTGTGGGCGTACGGCTAGGTGGTCATCACTCTCGATCAACGAGCTCTTCCTCCTATCCCGCACTAAGTGTGCTCCTCGCGACTGCCCCATCGCCAGGAGCGCCTCGGTCATCACCGCCCGCTGCCGCCGGCTTTCCTCCGCTCAAGAGGAGCAGAAATTCTGAGGTCGAACGCCTGCACCCGGCCCCTTACCGGGCAGCGCGGTGTTGGTGAAAGTTGGTGCTCACTCCCCCTATGGTGTCAGGTGTTCGAAGCACGTCGTCGCCGGAAGGAGGCCGCCATGGCCACCGTTCCCGACACGATCGTCCTCGTCGATCGCCTCTGGATGACGCCCCGCAGCTGGGAGGACTGGATCCCGTACTACGAGGCGAAGGGCTCTACAAGGTGCTCACGCCCGCCTATCCCGGCTTGGAAATCGAGGTCGAGGCGCTGCGCGAGAACCCGTCCGTGATCGCCGAGCTGACTGTCTTCGAAGTCATCGCGGCGCGCACTGTGCGTGCGCGCCGCTCCTACCTGTGCCGATCAGCGCAGTGACTTGAACGCTGTGCGGAGTTCGGAGGAGAAGAGCTGCGGCTCTTCCCAGGCGGCGAAGTGGCCGCCCTTGTCGACCTCGTTGAAGTAGATGACGTTCGGGTAGCTCGCCTCGACCCAGCTGCGGGGTGTCCCAGATCTCTCCTGGGAACGTGGTGAAGCCGAAACGGGATCTCGGACGCTGGCGTTCGGGCGCCACGATGAGCGCTACGACCTGCGGCGCGACCGGCCGCGGCGGGCCCGGTGCTGACGACGGGCGCAAGACAATGGGCGGTGAACCGCAGAGGCCATGCGCGATCGCGGCGGGACCAGGCGCATGGCGGAGCCGGTCGGATTCGGAAGCTCGCGGCGACGTTCGGCGGCCGCCGAGGGACATGCCACGTTCGGACACTCGACGGGCCCGCTGGTGCGTGCGACGCTCACGTCGTGGAGCTCGAGCGTAGCCCTCCTCACGACGAGGCGGGTCGTGCCGAGCCCCGACGTGAGGCTCGCTCGGTGTTCGGCAGGGTGACGCCCACGACCTCGAGCCCGAGCCACGAGGCAAACATGGCACGGGATCGTTGCCGCCCCACGTCAGACCCTCATGACTCATATCGCAGCGAGTTCTAAGCCGTGTAGTCGAACCAATGGAAGTCCGCCGGGGATGTCGCGCGCGACCCGCTTCCCGTCGCGTACAACCCGATCATCGCGCCCGTGAAGTGGTGCCGTCCGGTTCGCTGCAGGATTGTCTCGGCGGAGAAGGCCCTTGTCCGGACGCGTCCGAGCTCCTCGACCCTGCGCCCGGTCTCTGCACGGAAGACGTATTCGTCGGTAGTCGCCGCGACCTCGAGCGTGACCGGGCCACTCGCGAGGCTGGCGCTTCCCAGAGTCGTCTGCCGTCCGGCCAGCGTGCGGACGAGCGTGACATCTCGCCCACGCTCTCGTGCCCTGACGACAAGAGCCGCGTGAAACGACTCGTTCGCCCGGACACACAGCCCGGCCTGCTCGTTCGGCCCGCGCGGCTCGAAAGTGAGCAGCGTTCGCGACGTCATCTCCATGTGCTGCTGCCTCCGGCAAACGAGTGACGGCGAGGCGACGTCGCTCAGCGACGCGGCCTGTCCCCAGAGACGGAGGAACCCGGGACGCTGGCGGAGCGACCAGCTGCGGGGGGCCGGATTTCGGACGAAGACCAGGCTCGACGGCAGCCTTCGGGACGAGAAGTCGACGTGCTCCGAAGCGACTCGAATCCGGTTGGGCCGCCGGAACGAAGGCCCTTCCATGCGAAGCTCGAGCCGCTCGATCCTCGGCCATCCGTCGTCGCCCCACTCCACGCGCGCCAGGAAAGTTTCGCGGCCGAGATGGTGGTGACGGCCGCGTGTCGGCCGGATTCCGAGCAGGACGGCCCAGGTACTTCCGTCCTCGAGCTCGACGAGGTCGGCGTGCCCGGTGGCCTGAATCGGATGGCGGGGGCGGTCGCGGTGCGTGAGGAGCGTCCCGTGCGGTGACGCTGTAAAGGGCCCGTTTGGCTTGCGACTGCGCGCGACGACGACCGAGTGTCCGTAGCTCGTCCCACCCTCTGCGGTTAGGAGGTAGTACCAGTCACCGCGGAGATAGAGGTGTGGCGCCTCCGGCCAGATGCCGCCGGTGCCCTCCCAGATCACCCGCGGCTTGGTCGCGTGCTCGAGTCCGTGACCCCCCCGCACGAGTTCGGCCTGGTAGATGAACGGGTGGTCGCGGTCGGCTCCGGGGCCGTTGCGGGTGAAGTGAATGCGGTCGTCGACGAAGGCGAGGGACGGGTCGATGCCGTCACCTTCGAGCCAGCACGGATCCGACCAGGGCCCGCGCGGGTCCCGTGCGGTCACGAAGAAGTGTCCGCGGTCGACGTGCGTCGTCACCAGGTAGAAGGTCGTTCCGTCGTGGCGCAGCGTCGGCGCGTAGATGCCTCCCGAGCTCGGGGCCGCCGTCAGGTCGAGCTGGCTCCTGCGGGTGAGCACGTGGCCGAGCTGCCTCCAGTGGACGAGGTCTCGGCTGTGGAAGATCGGGACACCCGGAAAGTATTCGAAGCTCGAGCAGGCGAGGTAGAAGTCGCTCCCGACACGACAGACGGTGGGATCAGGGTGCATGCCCGGGAGGATCGGGTTCGCGAAGTCCATGGCGCTACGCGCGTCGCAGACGCAGTGGTCCGACCTGTTCGGCCCTTCGTCCGACAACCTCCTTCACGGGCCGGACGTTCAGGCGCTACCCCTTCACGGCGCCGGACAATCCGCCGACGATCCGGCGCTCCGCCGCGAGGAAGAAGATGAGCGCGGGCACCATCGAGAGCGTGGTGAATGCCAGGATCGCGGCGGTGTCGGATCCGTGCTCGCTCGAGTACTGGGCGACGCCGAGTGGAAGCGTCCACTTGCTCGGATCGGTCAGCACGAGCAGCGGCAGGATGAAGTTGTTCCAGCTCGTGATCACCGAGAGGATGGTCACGGTCGCCAGTGCGGGCCGACACAGCGGCAGGAGGACGCGCAGGAAGAACGCGAACCGACCGCAGCCGTCCATCGCGGCTGCATCCTCGAGCTCCGTCGGGATCGCGCGCATGAACGGCCGGAGGATGATGATCGTGATCGGAATGCCGAAGGCGGCCTCCGGCAGCGCGACGCCGAGCAACGACTCGCTCAGGCCGAGCTGCCTGAGCAGGAGGTAGAGGGGGAGCGCCGCCACCGCCACCGGAAAGAGCAGCCCGAAGGTGAAGAAGGTGAAGATCGCCTCGCGCCCCCGGAACTCCATGCGGGAGAGCGGATAGGCTGCGAGCGCGCTGACGCTGACGACGAGCGCAGTGGCGATCGCGGCGACGATCACGCTGTTCCCGAGCTGCCGCCAGAATGTCTCGGCGGTGATGACCGACGTGTAGTTGCGCTTGACCCATGGGTCCGGCAGGCCGACCGGGTCGAATGCCAGCTGTCCGGTCGTGCGGAAGCCCCCCAGCACCACGAAGGCGATCGGCACGAGCACGACCGCCGAGAGGAAGAGCGCGATGACGTAGACCGATGCGTTCGCGAACGGCGTGGTGCGCCCAGCTCTCGTGTGCGCGTCCGCCATCAGCCGACCATTCTCGCGGTGCCGCCGATGACGTCCCGCCGCAGCACGAAGAGCTGGTAGAGAATAGAGACGACGAAGCAGATGCCGAAGAGGATCACGGCCACCGACGTCGCGTACCCGATCCGGTAGCTGTTGACGCCCTGGTCGACCATGTAGGTGGCCATCGTCGAGGAGGCGCCGGCCGGGCCTCCCAGGGTCATGATCCAGACGATGTCGAAGAGCTGGATCGAGCCGATGATCGCGAGGAAGGCCCAGATCCGGATCGTCGGCCCGAGCAGCGGCAGCGTCACGAAGCGCAGGGACGTCCAGCTCGACGCGCCGTCCATCGCGG
>JBKPLV010000332.1:0-18398 GCA_046731795.1 Actinomycetota bacterium
TTCGGCAACCGTCCAAGGGTGGTCGAGAGGGTGCAGCGCTTCCGCTCCAGCCGGGTCGACGCGAACACGTCGGTCCCGCGCCAGGTCATGGACGAGGGCCAGGCGGAGCTCCTCACGAGCATGCTCCAGGACGTCGTCCAGATCGGAACGGGCAAGCGCGCTGCCATCGCGGGGCGCGAGGTCGCCGGCAAGACCGGCACGACCGACAACTACGGCGACGCGTGGTTCGTCGGCTACACGCCAGACCTCGTCGTCGCCGTGTGGGTCGGCTACCCCGACGCGCTCAGGCCGATGCTGACCGAGTTCAACGGCGAGCCCGTCGCCGGTGGGACGCTGCCCGCGATGATCTGGAAGGCATTCGTCGAGAAGACGAAGGACGACGTCCACTCCTTCGACTCGCCCCCCTACCTCGGCGGATCCACGACGTGGGTCGTGCGGCGCGAAGGCCAGTGGCAGCTCGACAACGGGTACTGCCGCGGCTCGCGGCTCGTCGCCTACTTCTCCGGTGACGCGCCCGACAAGGAGGCCGATTGCAAGCCGAACGAGGTCTCCGTCCCGCTCGTCGTAGGGATGACGAAAGCCGGAGCGGAGGCGACGCTTGCGGCCCAGCCGCTCGACGCGAACATCGTGTACGCGCCGGCGAAGGCGGGCAAGCTCCCCGGGGTCGTCGTGAGCCAGGAGCCCCGCTCCGGAGGCCTCTCGGCCCACGACTCCGTGACGCTCTGGGTCTCGAAGCCGGAATTCGGGATGCTCCCGAACTTCGTCGGCTCGAGCATCGTGGACGTCCAGCGCGAGGCGGCCCGGCTGAAGGTTCGGCTGCACCCGAAGCTTGCGCCTGGCCGTACCGGCGCGGTGCTGAAGCAGCGCCCTGACCCCGGGGTCGCGATCGGCCGCGGAATGCGGGTCAGCGTCGTGGTCGGGGACGGCTCACGAAGCTAGAGCCGGCAAGCGTGTAGCGCCACGGTTGCTCGACCGCACGGGTGATCCCGATGCGGGTCGAGACAACGACGTTCACCGCGGGCTCCGGCGGCGGCACCAGCTCGTATGGCGGCGCGAGGAGATCGTCGCCGTCGTTGTCCCCGGTGAGCCCGAGCGCCTGCGCGAGGCGGCCGGGGCCGGCGGCGAGCAGGCCGGGATCGACGAGGGCGCGCCGCGCTCGCATCTCGTCGAGCCCGTGTGTCGGCTGCAGCGCGCGAAGGAGCACCGCGGATGCGACGCCTTCCGCTCCGCACACGACGTTCGCACACCAGTGCAGGCCGTACGAGCGGTACACGTACAGGTGACCCGGGGGGCCGAACATGGTCGCGTTCCGCCGCCTGAGCCCGCCGAACGCGTGGCTCGCGGGGTCGTCCTGGTCGTACGCCTCCGTCTCGACGATCACGCCTCCGACGCCGTCCACGAGCAGCGTCCAGCCGACGAGAGCGCGCGCGACCTCCCGGACGTCGCGCTCGAAGAATTCGCGCGAGCTCCTCAGAACAGCGGTTCGGTCTCGGCCGGCCTTGCGGTCGCGGCGAGCAGCCGGCGAGCGCGCCGCCCCAGATCACCGAGGTCGACGCGACCTTCCTCTGCCGCGGCGGCGAGGCGCTCCGCGAGGTCCAGCGCGCCGTCGAGGAGCGCGGAGTCTCCGCCCTCGTGGCCCATGTCGTGGAGGATCGTCCGCTCGGTCCGGGACGCGACGAGGGGGTCGGCGACCCCCTCCACCCAGACGCGCGTTCGTCGGCCGCCGCCGCGGTCGTCGCCGGTGATGGGCTCGAGCGCGTAGATCTTGTCAGCGCGCGCGTACTTCCCGAACCCGAGGAAGACCATCCGCGGCGCGCTCATGACCGTCGATTATCGCCGTTCGTGCGCGCTGCCGCTCGAAACGGAAGAGCACGTACGTGACGGCGGCCAGGCCGAGCGTCACGAGCCAGATCCAGTGGAGCCGCGGCAGGAGCGCACTCGGGATCCTCCACTCGAGCCAGCCGCGCTTCACCAGCTGCTCGTGCCACCCGTCCTCGGCGAGGTTCATGAACCCGTACGCGAGCATCAGCGAGACGTACGCGAGGAGCACGTTTCCGAGGCGTGGGTCCGGCAGGCTGACGCGCGAGAGGAGCAGGGCGAACAGCACCAGCACGGTGCCGTCGAGCCCGTGGTGATGCCCGAGATGGACGGCCGCAAGCGTCTCGTCTCCTTCGGTGACGACACGTGACGTGAGAAAGACGCCGTTGCCGACGAAGAACCCGAGCTCGGCCGTGATCCAGGGGATCGAGACGAGCACGATCGCGATCGCCGCCACGATTCGTGCACGGTCGCCGGGCAGTCGCGGTGCGAGCCGGGTACCCGCCCTTCGCGTCGCCCACACGGTGAGGACGAGCGCCAACGCGACACCGAGCGCGGGGATGACGTTCACCGCGCGCGCGTCGAGATCCGACTGCTTCACCTGACCGGGCCACGCGGTCACGAGGCATAGCGCGATGGCGGGCGCAGCGATCCACCACGCGGTCGCCGGCAGCGCCGAGACCGCGACCAGGACGAGCGCGATGGCGACGAGCGAGACGCTCGGGAAGTTCGTCTGCACGAGTACGCGGCCCGCGCCGCCGCGAATCCCCTCGACCGAGGTGTTGTAGAGATCGGCCGCAGGCAGGCGCCAGTACGTGACGAAGATCGCTGCCAGGACGAGCGCGATGACGGCCCAGACCGCGAGCGCCTCGCCCTGTGCCGTCGCCGCAGGCTCAGGATCTGCGAGTTCGGATCCTGACCGCGCCACGATCCCTAAAGCGCAGCCGCTGACGCGACCGCGGTTGTCATGACTTCCAGCCCGCGATTCACGCCAGCGCTGCTCGTAGCGCGTCGGCCACGTAGGCCTGGTCGTCCTCCTCGAGCCGCGCGTGGAACGGGATCGCGAGAGTGCGGGCCGCGACCTCCTCCGCCACCGGGCACAGCCCGACTCGGTATCCGAACCGCTCCTGCATGTACGCCTGCAGATGGATGCACGGCAGGTAGCGCGCGGTCTGGATCCCGCGCTCGCCGAGCGACGAGATGACTGCCTCGCGATCGACCCCCGCGGGAAGCGCCACCACGTAGACGAACCACGAGCGCTGGTGATCGCCGTCGTCGGCGCACGGAAGCTCGAGCCCCGGAACGTCGACGAGGAGCTCGGCATAGCGGGCAGCCACGGCCGTGCGCGCGTCGAGGATCGCGTCGAGCTTCTCCAGCTGGCCGAGACCGATCGCGGCGCCGATGTCGTCGAGGCGGTAGTTGAAGCCGAGCCGCGCGTGCTCGAGCCAGCCGCCCGAGTCGGCGCGCCCCTGGTTGCGGAGGCTCCGCAGGAGCCGCTGCTCGCTCTCGGAATGCGTCGTGATCATTCCGCCCTCACCCGTCGTCATCTGCTTGTTCGGGTAGAAGGCGAAGACCGCCGGCGGCCCATGTGAGCCGACCAGCTGGCCCTTGTAGCGCGCGCCGAGCGCCTCGCATGCGTCCTGGATGAGGGCGATGCCGCGTGCCTCGCACAACGCTCGGAGCTCGTCGAGCTCGCACGGATACCCGTAGATGTCGACAGCGACGACGGCACGAGTCCGCTCCGTGATGGCCGCCTCGACCGCCGCCGGCGAGAGGTTCAGCGTCCTCGCGTCGATGTCCGCGAACACGGGCGTGGCGCCTTCGTACACGGCGCAGTTCGCCGAGGCGACGAAGGAGTACGGCGACGTGATCACCTCGTCGCCCGGACCGACCCCGGCGGTGATGCAGAGCAGGTGCAGGCCGGCGGTTCCGCTCGAGACGGCGACCGCGTACGGCGCCCCGACGACGTCCGCAAAGGCCTCCTCGAAGCGGTCGATCGTCGGCCCGAGCGAGAGCCGCCCGGAGCGGAGCACGTCGGCGACGAGCTCCTCCTCCCGCTCGTCGAGCCAGGGAAGAGAGAGCCCGATCGTCCGTACGGACGCCACGAGGCCTATGCGACGGAGGGCGTCAGCTCGACGACGTCGAGGTACTGGCTCCAGCGCTCGTCGATGCCGTTGACGGCGGCGAGGTACGCCTTCTGCAGCTCGCGGGTGACGGAGCCGACGCCGATCTCCTGGTCGTCGACCGCGCGCACCGGAGCGACTTCGGTCGCCGTGCCGACCATGAAGACCTCGTCCGCCAGGTAGAGGTCGGTCCGGATCATGAGCTTCTCCTCGACGCGGTAGCCGAGGTCCCTGGCGATCGCGATCACGGTCTCGCGCGTGATCCCGGGCAGGATGGACATCGAGAGGGGCGGCGTGTACAGGACGCCATCCTTGACGATGAAGATGTTCTCGCCGGGCCCGTCCGCGATGTACCCGTCGTGCGAGAGCATGATCGCCTCGTCGTAGCCGCCACGGCGGGCCTCCATGGTCGCGAGCATGGAGTTGAGGTAGATCCCGGTGGCTTTCGCGACGTGCGGGATGACGTTCGGACCGACGCGCTCCCAGGTCGAGATCTTCGCGGTGATCCCCTTCGTCTGGCTGTCCTCGCCCAGGTAGGCGCCCCAGGGAAAGGTGAGGATCACGACGTCGACGGGATTGCCCACCGACGACACGCCGAGCTCGCCGAATCCGTAGAACGCGAGAGGACGGATGTAGCAGGACGCGTTGCCGTTGACCGCCACGACCTCGTGGGTCGCAGCGCGGAGCTCCTCGAGCGTATACGGGAGGTCCATGTACAGCAGTCGCGCCGAGTTCTCGAAGCGCTCGAGATGCTCCTTCAAGCGGAACACGGCCGGGCCTCTGCTCGTGTCGTAGCAGCGAATGCCCTCGAACACACCCGACCCGTAGTTCAGCCCGTGCGACGCGACGTGGATCTTGGCGTCCGCCCAGTCGACGAGCTCCCCGTTCATCCAGATCTTCTCGGTCTCTTGCATGGAGTCAGCTCCTTCGGTCCGGAGACAGCCGTAGGTTAGTCGGCCGAAACGTCGACTGGGCGTGCGCGAGAGAGGCGCGCGAGCTCGCTCGGAGCCATCCCGAGCACGTGCTTCGGCGAGCCGGCGCCCGCCCACACGAGTGGATGGCGGAGGAGCGTGACGTCGATCAGCACGGTGTCCACGGAGGGCAGAGGAAACGGAGGCACGGCCCCGGGCGCGAAGCCGGTCGCGTTCTCCACCTCGTCCGGCTTGGCGACGCGGGCCTCGGAGGCGTCGACCGCCCGCGCGACCTTCTCGGGGTCTCCGCGTCGGTCGCCGGGCACGAGCGCCACGACCGGCTTCCCCCCACATACGAAGACGAGCGACTTCACGATCTGCGCGAGGTCGCAGCCGACCGCGTCGGCGGCGTCCTGAGCGGTGTGCGTGCCGTCCGGGAACTCCTGGATACGCGCATCGGCGCCCGCGTCGCGGAGGAACGCGGATACGCGCTCGACCGGCTCCGGGAACGTGCCCGCCACGGGCGCAGGCTACCTCGGAGGTCCCGGCGCTCCCGCTCAAGGGACCCGGCAGGCGTGACGATGATTCGCCTGAGCCAGGAAGGAGCTTCACGTTGCCGCCGATGCTCGACCTACCCGTACAGCCCATCAGCCCGGAGCTGGCGCTCGTCGATCGCGAGCTCGTCGAGCGCATGCACGTCGCTATCCCGCCGAGCGAGCCTGCCGTTCCAGAGCCCGTTCTCGATCTCGGGGAGGAGGACGCGCGCGAGGCGATGTTGCGCATCTGCGAGCTCTCCGACGTGAACCCGCCCCGGACGCGACGTCGCCTCGTGCTCGCCGTGGCAGTTCCGGCAGTGCTCTGGACCGAGGCGCTGCTCCTCGTCGCCTCGCTCGTGTCGTACAGCTCGCTGTAAGCGCGAGCCGACGAGAACGGCGCGTCGATCGGCGAGCGCGTCGTCAGACGCGCTCGCCAGCCCCCTCGTTCCCAATCCCGAGTGGAGTCCAGTCGTCCTCGTCGGCTCCCCGGACCCGAAGCGCCGCCGGCGCGGGCTCCGCCGGCTCGTCGCTATGTGCGCCCATGATCGTGAGGATGTCGTCCGTCTTGCGAAAGCGCCCGTCGATCCCGCGGTCTGCGCCTTCCATGGTCCAGTGCGCGATCAGCTCAGTCGTGTTCATTCCACCCTTCCCCAGTTGCTTCCATCTCACGCTATGCCCCTCGCGGGTTAGGGCAATCCCTCGAACGAGCGTTCTCGCCTCCCCGCCTGTACCGCCTCCGGGTTACCCGAGGCTGATGAAGCGGACATCGTCGAAGCCCGAGGACTCGACGCGCTCGACCAGCTCCTCAGGAGGGGGCGAATCGATGGAGAAGGCCATGAGCGCCTTGCCACCCTCGGTCCTTCGCGAGACCGCCATGTTGGCGATGTTCACGCCCGCCTCGCCGAACATCGTCCCCACCTTGCCGATGACGCCCGGCACGTCGTCGTACGAGAGGAACGCAAGATGCGGAGCGAGCTCGATGTCGATGGAGAACCCGAGCGCACTCGCGAGGAAGAGCCGGTGCTCGGGTCCGACGACGGTTCCGGCGACCTCGACGTCCTCCTCGTCCGTCGCGACGGCGACCCCCACGAGGTTCGTGTAGTGCTGCGTCGTCGGCGATCGTTGCTCGGAGATCTCGATGCCGCGCTCCGCGGCCACGAGCGGCGCGTTCACCTCGTTCACGGCCTCGTCCACCCGACCCTCGAACGCGCCCTTGAGCGCGGCGACCGTGAGTAGACGCGGGTCGTGGTCGGCGAGCGGCCCGTGCACCGACACGGTGACGCGTGAGGGCCGTCCCCCGGCCAGAGCCATCCCGAGACGGCCGAGCTTGGTCGCGAGGGGAACGTACGGCCCGACGACCTCGAGCTCGCGGGGGTCGACGACCGGGATGTTCACCGCGGTCCGCACTGCCTGACCGTCCAGTGCTGCAGCCACCTGCTCCGCGATGACCACCCCCGCGCGGTCCTGCGCCTCGGCGGTCGAGCCCGCGAGATGCGGCGTGACGACGACCTGCGGAAGCTCGAGCAGCGGCCCCGTGTACGGCTCGACCTGGAAGACGTCCAGCGCCGCGCCCGCGACCTTGCCCGAGCGAATCGCCGCGACGAGCGCCTCCTCGTCGAGCAGCGCCCCGCGTGCGGCGTTCACGATCCGGACTCCGTCCTTCATCCGCGCGATCGCGTCCGCGCCCACGATCCCGCGCGTCTCGTCGTTCAGCGGCAGATGGAGCGTGATGACGTCCGCCTTCGCGAACACCTCGTCGAGCGAGGCGGCCGGCTCGATGCCGAGCTCGCGGAACCGGTCTGCGGCGACGAAGGGGTCGTAGGCGACGACCTCCAGGCCCAGTCCGAGCGCCCGCTGGGCCACCTGCCGGCCGATGCGGCCGAGACCGAGCACGCCGAGCGTCTTGCCCGCGAGCTCGATTCCCGTGAAGCGCGCGCGGTCCCACGTGCCGGAGATGAGGGCAGCGTGCGCCTGCGGCACGTTCCGCGCGAGCGCCAGGAGCAGGGCGATGGCGTGCTCGGCGGCGGAGTCCACCGTCGACTCGGCCGCGTTCGCGACGACGATGCCGCGGCGTGTGGCCGCCTCGACGTCGACGTTGTCGACACCCACGCCCGCTCGGCCGATCACACGCAACTTGCCGGCGCGCTCGATGATGGCGGCGTCGAGCTTCGTGGCGGACCGGACGATGATCGCGTCGTATTCTCCGATGACCGAGGCGAGGTCGGAGTCGGCGTCCTCCACGACATCGAATCGGCGCCGGAGGAGCTCGAGACCCGATGCGGCGATCGGCTCGCGGACGAGGACGCGCGTCGTCTCAGACACGCGCGGCGCCGTGGTATGCCTCGAGCGCCCTGACCGTCGCTGCACCGGCCTCGATCGCCACACCGCGCTCGATGAGCAGCGTCTCGACGGCCGTGAGCGACGTCGTGATGTCGAGTACGTCGTAGTAGCCGATGTGACCGATTCTGAACATGCGTGAGCCCAGCTCACCGTGGCCACCGGCGACGGTGATGCCGAACCGGTCGCGGAGCTCGAGCACGAGCGCCTTCGCGTCGACGCCGTCGGGGGTGAGGATCGCCGTGACCACCGCCGAGCGCTCCTCGTCCGGCGAGAACAGCTCGAGCCCCATCGCCTTCGCGCCCTCGCGACATGCACGACCGAGCGCGGCATGCCGCGCGTAGGCGTTCTCGAGGCCCTCGTCCAGGAGCATTCCGAGCGCAGCGTCGAGGGACGCGACCAGCGTCACCGCGGGCGTGAACGGAGTCGAGCCGCCCTCGAGCGCCTTCTGCATGCGCGCCCAGTCGAAGTAGTAGCGCGCCGTCGTCGACCGGCGCGAGCGCTCCCACGCTCTCTCCGACACGGTCGCGAGCGAGAGTCCGGGAGGCGTCATCAGCGCCTTCTGCGAGCCGGCGACGACGACGTCGAGGGCCCACGCATCCGTCTCGAGCGGAACGGCTCCCAGGCTCGAGACGGCATCGACGACGACGAGCGCACCGGCGTCGGACGCGACCCGTGCCAGCGCCTCGAGGTCGGCGACGACCCCGGTCGACGTTTCCGAATGTACGACCACGACGACCTCCGCCCCCGTCTCCTCGAGGCGAGAGCGGAGATCGTCCGGCTGCGGCGTTTCCCCCCAGGAATACCGAAGCTCGTGGACGTCGGCGCCGAAGGCCGCGGCCATGGAGCACCAGCGGTCGCCGAAGGCGCCCGCGGTGGCGACGAGCACGCGCTCCCCGGGAGAGAGCACGTTGACGAGCGCCGACTCGAATGCGCCCGAGCCGGAGGCGGTGAAGACGAGGACGTCGTTGGTCGTCCGGCAGACGTCCTGCAGCTTCGCAAGGGTTCCGCGCATGAGCTCGCGAAAGTCCGGGCCGCGATGGTGGATGACCGGGGCGGCGCCGGCCGCCAGGACCTCGGGCGGCACCGGCGTCGGGCCCGGCGCCATCAGGTAGCGCTTCCTCACGCGCCCGAGCGTATCTATCGCTTGCGATGTGACGAGAACGACATCAGCTGCTGGAACGTGGGCCGGTTCGTCCAGCGCATCGTGTCGGGGAGGACGCCCGACGTGAAGCGGATGCGCTCACCAGTCGCGTCCGCGCGCCAGGCGGACGGCGCAGGCCCTTGGGTCTGCTCGAGCTCCGCGGCCGCGGCGTCCAGAGCGCCCCACAGCGCCTCGCGGCACGTCGCGAGCACACCGGCGCCGCAGTAGCGCCGCGAGAACGGGCCACGGACCTGGCGCTCGACCAGCGAGCGAAGATCCTTCTCGACGTACCCGTACCAGCCCGAGATGTACGCCGAGCCGCCGGCGCCGGCGTCGTCGCTGCGAGAGTTCAGCGCCGCGAGCCGCGACACGAGCGGCCCGAGGACGGGCGACATCACGGCGTCGGCCAGACGCGGCCAGGCGGCGTCCATGACCGCCGCACCCCCATCGTCGACCTTTCCGTCCAGATCGCGGTCGAGTCGGCTCGAGCCGTCGAGCCGCCAGGTGTCGAGGAGCCCTGCAGCCGCCTCGGCACGGGCGCTCGGCGCGGGCCCGGTCTGGAGGACCGCCCGGATCGCGGGCCACACCCGCACGACACGGAGGTCCTGCGTCGCAGCCTTGTTCATCGCGCCGGTGAGCGTGGCGAGCGAGTGCTTCTTGCGGCCCGCCACCGCGGCGCGGAGGAGGTCGACCCGCTGGACCGATCCGTACGAGAAGTTCGAGTCCGCCGCCCCCACGTTCCCTGCCGGCTTGTTGTTCCAGTTGACGATGACGCCGGAACGAGGATTGATCCCCTGCGCGTGGCCGGCGAGCGGGACGAAGCCGCGCCAGTCGTAGTCGCCGTTGCCGACCGTCGGGAGCGCGGGATCGGTGCCTGCAGCGCGTATCGGCAGGCGCCCGCTCGAGAAGAGGGCGATGTCGCGGTCGTCCGCGTAGAACCAGTTGAAGCTGAACTCGACGCCGTTCATCGTCGTGAGGAAGTCCTTCGCGGACGTGACCTCGCCGCGGTCGAGGTCGTAGAAGGCTTTCGTCGAGAGGAGCTCCCGTCCGCGGGTCGAGCGCTGGAGCGAGATTGCGACGCGCTTGCCTCCCACGGTCGCGTAGCCGACGACCGGCCCGTGCGTGGTCTCCAGGTACGAGATCTCCTGGTCCTTCTCTCCCTGCGCCTTCAGCGTGCCGGCGAAGAAGCGCCGCATCGGCTCGCACTGGCCGCGGTACAGGTAGTGGGCGTCGTCGTCGCAGAGCGTCTCGACGAAGAGGTCGAGGTTGTCTGCCTGCGAGGAGGTGGCGCTCCAGGCGTAGTCCGGCCCGCGGCCGACGAGAACGAGGGGCACACCGGGGAAGACGGCGCCGCGCACTGCGAAGCCTGCGCCCGAGAGCTCCATCTCCGCGAAGAACTCCGGGAAGAAGTAGCCGACCTGTGGGCCTGCCACGAAGAGCGGGCGCCCCGTCTCCGAGCGCTTCGCACTCACGAGGAGCGCATTGGACGCGAAGGCAGGCGGCGTCACCGGGCCGCCGGTGAAGCTGCCGTCGTCGACGACCACACTCCCAGGCGCGGGAGACGACGGAGTCTCCTGCGGGAAGGACCCGGGCACGCTAACCGGAGCCTCCGCGTCGTTCGACTCGCGGAGATCGGCGAAGACGCGACGCGCCTCGCCGTCACCCAGCCGCTTCCGCAGCGCATCGAGGAACATCGCGTTCTGGACCTCCTGGCCGCCGTTCGTGCCGAAGCGGCCGGCGATCAACGCAGCGGAGGCGACGACGTCGTTTGCGGTAAACGGCGTGGCCGGAATGCCCTTCGATCGGTAGTAGCCGTTGATCCCGGCCGCATACGCGTTGACGAGCGCGAGGATCTTCACGCCGACCCCGCGCTGCGCTCGAACCGCGTCGAGCTGGTTGGCGAGGAACGCCTCGGCGTCGGCGCTCGGCACGAAGGACTTCCCGCTCAGCGCGAGCGCGAGCGGATCGAGGCCTGGCACGTCGAGAGCGGCGATCCGGGCGGGCCCGCGGATCAGCTGGAGCAGCAGGCCGCGATCGGCCGCCGTGACCCAGCCGGCGCCGAAGGCGACGTCCTTCTCGGTCTTTCCGGTGACGTGCGCGACGCCGAACGAGTCCCGAAAGATCGTGACCCCGGATCGAGGCCGCTCGCGCTTGTCGCCCGGCTTCGGGGGCGCGCGGAGCGGAGCAGGCTTGAACAGGCGCCGGATGTCACGCGCCGTGACAGCTCCGAACAACGGCGTGAGCTCGTCGTAGAGCTTCGCCTGGTCGCGCGTGTTCTTGTCGAACGTGAGGCTTCCGTTCTCGCCGGGCGGCAGGATCGTCCACGCCGCTGCCGCGTAATCCCGCTTGGGAACGGGTGCGGCCTCGAGCGGTGCCAGCGCGAACGCCGACGCGGCGACGAGCGTCGCGGCGAGCGCGGCGAGGCGGCGAGCCACGGCAGGATGCTACCCACGTTGGCAACGCAGTCCGGCCGCGATCACGGCAGCCTTCTGTGCGAGCGTCTCGCTCTTCGCGCGTCCGAAATCTGCGGTGACTGTGCATACAGTCCTCGGAGTGGACGCCGTCCTCGCCTTCGCGGCCGCCCTCGTGACGCTGCGGCTGTCAAGCGATCTCGTGCGGCGATACCGCCGTCGCCGGGCGCCCGAGCTGGCCGTATGGGCCGCAGGGCTCGCCGCGTACGCGCTCGCCGCGGGCGCGCTCGCCTGGGGCGCGGCGGACGGGTGGAACGACGCCGCCTTCCGCGTCTACTACCTCGGCGGTGCCCTTCTCACGGCGGCCCTCCTCGGTGCGGGCTCGCTCTGCCTCGTCGGGAAGCGGTGGATCGTCCGCGTCGCCCTGGTCTACGTCGGCCTTGCGATCGGCGTAGCGGTAGCGGTGCCGCTGCACGCCGACATCTCCGGCACCGACATCCCCGAGGCACAGGACGTCCTGGACTTCTGGCCCGCACGCCTGCTCGCGATCTTCGGCAACTCGCTCGGGACGCTCGCGGTCGTCGTGGTCGCGATCGTGACATTCCGTGGACGCCCGCTGGGGAACGCGCTGATCCTCGCCGGAATCGCCGTCGCCGGTCTGGGGAGCGGACTAGCGGGGCTCGGTATCGGAGCGCTTGCGCCCGCGATCACGCTCGCGGCGCTCCTTCTCTTCGCGGGCTTCGTCGCTCCCACGCTCCCGAAGCCAGACCGTAACCAGAAGCGCCGCGACGCCGAGCGCGAGCGTCGCCTCGACGATCGCTCCGGGAACCCCACCATGGGCAACTAGCCACGCGACAGGACCCATAGGCCTCCCACCGTGTAGAGCACCATGAGCGCGAGCATCGGGTACTGCGAGCGCAGCGCGGCGCGCCGGTTCGGGAACAGCGCGACGGCGCGGTCGTGCGCGATCGCCAGGCCCGCGACATGCCCGACGACGAGCGCCGCCACCTGCACGTACCAGACGGTCGTCGGCGACACGATCGCGAGGTTGGGCGCGAAGTCGATCGTCCCGAAGAGGTCCCAGCCGCGACCGAACGGGTCCGACGCGAGCGTGACGATGAACTGGCCCTGGATGAGGAAGAGGGAGAAGTAGTGCGCGACCATGTATGCCGCCGCGATCGGCACGAGCGGGAGGACGAAGTCGGCGACGAGCGACCGGCGCGTGCCCGATAGCGCCGCGGCGGCGCGAACGGCAGCGAGGTAGGTCGTAGCGACGACTCCGACGAAGAGCAGGAGCCCGGCGATGTTCGCCCCTGTGGTGGCCAGGTCGACGACGCGCTGCGGCGAGTCGGCGAGATCCACGCGGATGTCGCCGATGAGGTTCTGCCAGCGCGAGGTGCGCGAGAATCCGTCGAAGCTCGTCGATCCGAGCATCACCGCGACGAAGACGAGCGTCCCGGGAACGTGCTCGGCGCCCCCGAGGCCGGTGATCGGCCAGCGGACGACGACGCGGCCCTCACGAACCGCGAAGGGCGCGATCCGCGACAGCAGCTCGAACGCGACCGCGAACCCTTCACCGCCGCGCGTCCAGGCCTCGCGCCCGTAGACGGCCATCCCGGCGAGCGCCCAGTACGTGTACAGGGCGATCGCGATCGCGAGCGTCCGGGGATACGCGGGCCTCGGGTTCGCGAGCTCGAGCGCGACGAAGGCGAAGAGGGCAGCCGCGGCGGGGTATCGGCCCCAGCGCCCAGTCCATTCGAGGACGGGGCGTGCCTCGCGGCCTCCCCTCTCCAGGAACCAGACGGCGCCATCCGCGATCGCACGCCAGGGGCTAAGCGCACGCCAGACGTTCCCGAACAGGACCGAGAGCAGGGGGACGCCGAGCCAGAAGATCACGTACACGAACGTGGGTGCCCAGTTGAGGAGCTCGGTCGTCGTCCCGAGGAGCGCCGTCGCGAACGTGACGACGAAGAGCGCCAGGGCGATCACCTGCAGGAAGACGCGTAGTCCGGTCGAGAGGAGGAACGCGCTCAGCGAGTGCGGCAGGGGGCGCCCGTCCGCGTGCGCCTCGAGGAGCGGCCTCTTCCAGAGCAGCCCCAGGAGCAGAAACGAGACGACCAGGACGATCGCCGCCGTGGTGAAGAAGAACGACTCGGGGACCGGCAGGTCCCGGACCCCGCCGATCCCGTGAGCCAGGAAGATCATCGAACGGTCAAATCCGCGATCTGGACGCCTCGACTCTCCAGCTCCACCTCGAAGCGCCCGGCAAGCTCCGCCGTGAACGGCAACCGGGCCGTGCCACCGGCCGTGACCTCCGTCGACTTGTCGTAGCCGTGCAGGTGGATCTCGTCCGCGACGTCCGACTTCACGACGATCACGACGCGATCCCCCTTCGACACGGTCTGGCGCACGATCCCATCCTGCGGAGCACCGTCGGCGACCGTGATGCGCACGACGGTCGGCTTCTCCGCCTCGGTCGTGGTCGTCGTCGTGGTCGTCTCGGTGGACGCTGCGCTCGAGCTGTCGTCAGAGCCGCAGCCGGCGAGCGCTGCGACCGCGAGCAGGCATGCGCAGGCGAGTGCGAGCTTCTTCATCGTCTCCTCCTTCGTCGGGGGCCGCGTGACGCGGCGTGCTCAGCGGGGACGGAGGAGCGGAGGCGGTCCGCGGCCGAGCGCGGGGGGAGGCGCGATCGCAGCGAGAACGGAGCGAGCGCGAGCGACGAGCGGAACGTCGAAGCGCGGACGCAGGACGAGCCGACGCGTGCGGAGACCGCCGACGGCCGCGAGCAGCCATCGCGCCAGGCTCCACGCGACGATCGCGAACGGGATCTGCAAGAGCAGTCCCACGAGGAACGCCGGGGACGTGACGAGGATCGGAAACGACCCGCCGTGGAGCACGCGTTCGAGGTGCTCCTGGAGCAGGAAGGTCGTGACGGCGACGAGGGGGAAGACGTGTGCCGCCGGCGTCTTACCGGCTCGCCCGAGTCCACCCAGCACTGCGCCCGAGAGCGCGAGGAGCAGGAGCACCTGCGGCGCGTGCTCGAGATAGTCGTGGACGTGCTCGCTCGGCGTCCCGGTGAGGCGGTAGGCGAGTGCGTGAGCGGCGAGCACGCCGCCGGCGACCACCGGCGAGACCACGAGCCACGCTCGAGTGCGGTTCACGCGGCGATGATACGCAGCCGCGGCGACGGCTCAGGGCGCACGTTGCACTCTTGTGACCCCACCGGCTATCCGGCACGGGCGGCGCGTGCGACCGGTGCCCAGCGAATCGAGAACTCGGCGTTCAGCGCGAGTGCTCGTCCGTACCACAGGCGCATCGCAGCCGGGTTCCCGGCACAGGCCTCTGCGAACCCGCGGTGGAAGAAGAGGAGCGGGTCGCGGGTCCCGAGCCGGAGCGCGCGGGCTGCGAGCGGCAGTGCCTCCCGACACCTCCCGGCGCGGGCGAGCGACCACGCCAAGGCGTCGTCCCCGTAGATCGACGGCCGTGCCGCTCGTGCCCTTCGCGCCAGCTCGATCGTCTCTGCGGGGCGGATTCGCCTGTCGGCCCGATACACGGCCGACTCGAGATCGACCCGGATGCCGTTCGCACGCAGGAGACGCTCGACGACACCCATGGTCGCGCGCTGGCGACGGGCCTCGGAGGTCCGGCCCGTTCGCTCGAGGAGAGCGGCGAAGAGCCCGACCGCCTGGGCGGTCGGTATGGCGTCCGCCGCCCGCCGTGCGTTCTGGATCGCCGGACCAAAGCGGCCACGTGCGGCCTCGACGTGTGCGAGCTGAACGAGGGCGTTCGGGTAGCCCGGGAACGTCCGGAGCGCCGCGCGCGCCTCGCGCTCCGCGGTGTCACTGCGCCCGAGGCTCAGCTCGAGCTTCGACAGCTCCACGAGCGTCCAGGCAGTCGGCTCCGGTTCGCCGCCAGTCGATTCGAGTGCGAGCCGCATCGCAGCCGCAGCGCCGGCGAGGTCGCCGGTCAGCTCACGCGCGTAGGCCACGCGCGCGTACGAGGCGAGGCTCGGCTTGATCGAGACCATGCGATCGAAGGCCGCAAACGCCGCCTGGTAGCGGCCGAGTTCGATCAGCGCGTCGCCGATCACGCCGTACGGCCTCGCCGACCCGGGCAGAAGCAGGCGTGCGCGCTCCCCGTGGCGCAGGGCCTCGCGGAACCGGTGGCGGATCAGGGCGAGTGAGCCGAGACCCAGCACGGCGTCGCTGTCGTCGCTCCCGAAGCGCAGTGCCCGGCGCAGCGCGACCGCCGAGCGCGGGAGGTATGACGCATCGGCCGTCTCCCGCCAGCGCAACTGATACCCGAAGCCGAGCTGCGTCAGAGCCCGCGCATCGCGCGGCTCGACGCGCACCTGCGCCTCGAGCCTGGCGACCGTGGAGGCCGTGATCCCGCCGGCCGCGCCAGTGAGCGCCTGGTCCGCGAGCACCCCGGCAGCCGACGGGATGGACGCGGGACGAGACTCGGACACGACCCCGCCGACCAGGCCCCCGAGGGCGAGCGCAACCACGGTCGCGGTACCGACGAGGACTGCCGTCCGCCGCCTCATGCTTTCGGCGCGTCCACTGCGGCCCGAGCCACCGGCGCCCAGCGCACGGAGAACGACGGGTTCAGGTCGAGCGCACGCGCGTACCACTCCCGCATGACTCGCGGATGTCCGGAGCAGCCCTCGACGTAGCCGCGGTGGAAATAGAGGAGAGCGTCTTTCGTCCCCAATCCGAGCGCTCGCGCAGCAAGCGGCCTCGCGTGACGACATCGTCCCGAGCGCGCGAGCGCCCAGGCAGCTGCGTCGTAGCCGTACACGTCCTTCCGCACGCGAAGCTCGCCCAGCGCGAGGCGCCGGGCGACGTCGAGGTGGACCCCGCGATCCGCGTACACGAGGGCGACCTGGCGGTTGTAGACCTGCCTGTTCACACGCGCGATCCTCGCGACGACGTCGACCGTGGCGTACTGCTGCCGCGCAGCCTGCTCGTTCCCGACCTTCTCCTCCAACTCGCCGAGGGCCGCGAGGTAATCGGGTTGCGGGACGATGGCGGTCAGCCGGCGATAGAGACCAATTGCCGTGCCGAGATGTCCTCCCGCCGCCGTCGCCTTGCCCAGTCCTCCGAGCGCGAGCGGATAGTTCGGGAAGATTCGAAGGGCCGCGCGAAAGTGCGACGCCGCGTCGTCGACATCGCCGGCTTTGAAAGCGAGCTCACCGAGCTGGACGTCGTACCACGCGAGGCTCTCGCCGCTCTCACCTGAGTTCTGCACGAGTCGCTGGGCGAGCTCGAGCAGTCGCGCGGCCTGGTCGGTATTGCCGTGGAGGCTCGCGAAGATCGCAAGGCGGCTGTAGGCGCCGGCGCTCGGCGAGAAGGCCAGCAGCCGACCGTACGCGTCCTGCGCACGGCGGTAGCGCCCGAGCGCGAGATAGGCATCCCCGAGCGTCCCGAGCGCGGCAGCGCCGCGCGGGGTCGCAACGATCGGGCGGGCTGTCGCGATCGCGCCTGTGAAATCGTGCGTCGCCAGCTGGACGCCCGACAGCGCCGCCTGCGCCGGGACGTAGCTCGGGTTCACCTCGAGCGCCCGTCGCAGTGCCGCCTCCCCACGGACGAACGAGTCGAGGTCACTGGTCTCGCGACCTCTGCGAGCGAACGCCTGACCGAGCAGCGTCAGGTCCAGATACGCGGAAGGATGCCCCTCCATGCGCGCCGACCAGAACGCGATCTGCGTGCTCGCCGACGGCGTGTCCGAGCGCAGGTCGAGCCCGGCGACAGCGCTCGGAGCCTCGGAGCTCGCCGTGCGGCTCGCCGCCAAGAGGTACGCCGCGCCGTACGCGCTCACAACGACCGCGACTCCGACGGCCGCAAACACAGTGAGGAGCCTGAGCCTGCTCATTGGCGACGGACGGTCGCCGGGCCGCGGGAGTGCACCGCACTCCCGCATGGCCCGGACGAGCCGTCCCTAGTTCGGGACCCCCAGGTACGGGAACCCGGCGAGGAACGTCGAGTCGTTCGCGATGCAGTCGGTCGTGATCGCGCCGTTCGTGATCAGGTTGAGCTCGGCGTCGATGACGTCATCCGAGGGCGCCCGACCGTTGAGGAACGCGGTCTGCTGCGACAGATCGACGGTGAGGATGTCCGGCAGCAGCACGTCTGCAAGTGCATTCGCGCGCGTGGAGCTGTTGCCGAGAGCGAGAAGCGTGTTCACGATCTCGCCCCGCCACCTTGCCTGATCCTGCTTCGGCTGCGTGGCGTTGAACTGATCCTCGAGGTTTCCGACCGCCGTCGAGCCCGGCTCGAACGGGTTCGGCGGGATGAAGACGGTCAGGATCGCAGGCCGCCCCATGCGGTCGAGCTGCTGATCGGCGACCACGGTCCTGCCCCAGACGCCCACGGGACCGGAGCCGAGCATGCTCGTCGGCAGCTCGATCACGATCGCAGATGCGTTGAGGCCCAGGAAGAAGTCGCCGTCACCGGGCTCGCAGAAGGTCGCCCCGGCGTTGAAGCTCGCCAGATCGAAGAAGAACGGGTCGTCGCGGAGCCCCGCGAAGGCCTTGACGCCGTTGCTCTCGACCGTCTGGTTCGTCGTCCCCGTGACGACGACGTTGCCGCCGTTTCCGCGGATGACGTGCACCTTGTACCGCTGCTGCCCGCCACTGGGAGCGTCGAACTGCACGCGGACGGTTCCATCGGCCTTGGCGTCGCCGTTCTTGTCGATCAGGAACTCGTAGTTCGCACCTGCACGGAACGTCGTGCCGCTGATCACGCCCGCGGCCGGGTTCACCGTCATCGCGAGAACCGTCCGCGACAGGTCCTGGCTTCCGGCAGAACCCGGATGGAACACGTACACGTCGTTGATGTCGATGCGACCGTCCTTCTTGACGGTCGGCGCATCGAGGTGGTCCGCGCTGAACGCCGGGATCGCGGCCAGCGCAGCGACCGCTGCGATGGCGAGTAGCCCGACGACCTCGATGCGGACGAGCTTGCTAACTCCTCTCGCACGCACTTCCCTCTCCTTCCACTCTCGCCCGTTGCGCCCACACCGCGTGAGCCGGACGTTGTTCGCCCGCGGCATGTGTTCGGTTCGCGGGAACGCGACCTCGACGAGAGTTCGCTACGTTCCGCCGATGAAGTGGGACC
>JBKPLV010000333.1:0-11337 GCA_046731795.1 Actinomycetota bacterium
GCGCGTGCGGGCCGGCGCGGTGGAGGGCGACGGCGCTGTCGACGCCGCCGCTCATCGCGACCGCAACGCGTCCCGGCGAAGGCGTCGCCTCGAACGCTTCGCCAAGCGCGGCGGCGAGCGCCTCGACCGCGAGAGGCTCCCCTCCGACCGCCGCCGCCTCGAGCAGCGTCAGCCCGACGAGCGGGCGCACCAGCCCCGGCGCGTCCGCGGCGATGATCGTCTCGCCGTCGAGCTCGAGCCGGACAGCAGCCCACGCCTCACCGCGCGTCGCATCACCGAAGACTTCCCTGCTCACCGGATCAGGCTAGCGAGCACGGATGCCCCACCCTGCCGTGGCCGCGGCCGTAGCGAACCTGGCAAGCCAGGTGGGTGCCGTGCGAAGCGTCGGCAACGCCTAGCTCCGACGCCGGCTCCCTTCGCATGTGTGTTGGTTCACGTTTGAGCCGAAGCCACGTACAGGGTCGAGCCGGGCCATCTTACTCCCTCGGCCTCAGCCGGAACCGTCGGTGGTGGCGAAGCGCCATTCCAGCTCGACGGTGCCTTCGATCCCGAGCATGCGGGCAAGCGCGTCGGTGATCTCGAGCTGCCGACCCGGCTCCACGAGCTTGTTGTCGATCACCTCGGTGAGGATCTGCTTGCTCCCCGAGCGGAGGACGACCTTCGTTCCGCACGGCAGCACGGGATGCGTCACGCCGAGCGACTCGGCGGTGAGGACCTGCCCGCACGTCGTCCGCTGCGCGTCGCCGGTGGCGCCGCGCGAGCCGGCGAAGGCGACGTACCAGCCGGAGGGTGCGGGCGCGCTCGTGAGCGCGGCCGCGCTCTCGTCAGTTGCGCGCTGCGCGACGATCGCCATCGCTGCCACTCCCGCGAGGAGCGCGACGGCGCCGAGCACGGCGAGTCGTTGCGCGAGGGACGGCGACACGCCCGCAAGTGTGGCGGACGGTGCGGTCACGCGGGTTGCGGCGGCTCCTCCACGAGCTCGATGCCGAGCTCGCGGAGCTGCGCCGCCGGAACCGTGCTCGGGGCGCCCGTCAGCGGGTCGGATCCGCTCGAGACCTTCGGGAAGGCGATCACCTCGCGGATGTTCGGCTCGCCCGCGAGCAACGCCACGAAGCGATCCAGCCCCATGGCGAACCCGCCGTGGGGCGGCGCGCCCATCTGCAGCGCGTCGAGCAGGAACCCGAACTTCTCCTTCGCCTCGGCCTCGCTCAGCCCCAACGCCTGAAAGACGCGCTTCTGGACGTCCTGGCGATGGATCCTGATCGAGCCCGAACCGAGCTCCCACCCGTTCCACACCAGGTCGTAGGCCATGCTCAGTGCACCTCCTGGATCGGTCTCGATCAGCTCCTCGTGACCGTCGACGACACCGGTGAAGGGGTGATGGCTGAACGTCCACTGCTGCTCGTCCTCGTCCCACTCGAACAGCGGGAAGTCGATGACCCACAGGAACTCGTCACGCGTCTCGTCGACCAGGCCGAGCTCGCGGCCCAGGTGGAGGCGCAGGAAGCCGAGCACGCGGGCGACCTCGCGCGGCTCTCCGGCGCCGAAGAGCACCGTCGATCCCGAGGGCGCGCGGAAGGCCTCGAGCTCAGCCTCCGAGAGGAACTTGGCGATCGGCGACCGGACCTCGCCGCCCTCGTCGACGACGAGATACGCCAGCCCCTTTGCCCCCCACTCCTTCGCCAGCTCCTCGAGCCGCGTGAGGTCGCCGCGGGAGAACACGCGCGGCGCGACGAGGTAGCGCACGCACGACGCGTTCGCGAACACGCCGAACTCGGAGCCGCGCGTCGCCTCGGTCGCGTCCTGGATCTCGAGCCCGAAGCGAAGGTCGGGCTTGTCCGAGCCGAACCGCTCCATGACCTCGGCCCAGGTCAGCCGCGGGAACGGCGGCGGCGGCGGCTCGCGCTCGAGCGCGACGAAGGACGCGTGCACGGCCTGCTCGAGCACGTGCCAAACGTCCTCGCGAGTCGGGAACGCCATCTCCACGTCGAGCTGGCGGAACTCGAACTGGCGGTCGGCGCGGAGATCCTCGTCGCGGAAGCAGGTGGCGATCTGGTAGTAGCGATCGAAGCCGGCGATCATGAACAGCTGCTTGAAGATCTGCGGCGACTGCGGCAGGGCGAAGAACGTTCCCGGCTGGAGGCGGACCGGCACGAGGAAGTCGCGTGCCCCCTCCGGAGTCGCCCGAGTCATGTTGGGCGTCCACAGATCGACGAACCCGAGCTCCTCCATCTGTCGTCGGATTGCGGAGACGACGACCCCGGAGAGTCTCAGGTTGCGCTGCATGCGCTCGGTCCGCAGGTCGACCCAGCGGTAGCGCAGGCGAAGCGTCTCGTCGACGCCCTCCTCCTCGAGCTGGAACGGGAGCGGCGTCGAGCGCGACACGATCTCCAGCTCGTCGACCTGCAGCTCGACCTCCCCGGTGGGCATCGCCGCGTTGACGGTCTCGGCTGCGCGCTGCACGACTTCGCCGCGCGCACGCAGCACGAACTCGTTGCGGATCTCTTTCGCGACGTCGGCGGCGGCCGGGGAGCGCTCGGGGTTGACGACAAGCTGGGTGATCCCGGTGTGGTCGCGCAGGTCGACGAAGACGAGCCCGCCGTGGTCGCGCCGGCGCGCCGCCCAGCCGGAGAGGATCAGCTCGCGCCCGACGTGCTCCGGCCGCGGCTCGCCGCACATGAGGTCGCGCCAGGTCATAGCGAGAGCCTCGCGGGAAGCTCCTCGTGGGTCACGTCCTCGTCCTCGCTGCCGGGACGGCGGATCGTCGCTCGCCGGTGGTCGACGACGACCGTCGTGGCCGCGCCGAGGCGCCCCGCCTGTGTCAGCTGTCCCTTCAGCGAGCGCCCCGCGTAGTCCGTGTCGGCCGAGACGCCCGAGGCGCGAAGCTGCGCGAGCCAGCCCGAGACCACCTCGCGCGGCGCACCTGGCTCGAGCGCGAAGAAGACGTCGATCGCAGCCGCGGCCTCTGTCTCGACGCCCTCCTCCTCGAGCGCGAGCAGCAGGCGCTCGATCCCTGCTCCGAAGCCCACGCCCGGAGTCGGCGGGCCGCCGATCTCCTCGACCAGATAGTCGTAGCGCCCCCCGCCGGAAAGCGTCGCGTTCTCGTTCTCGAGCGGCCCCACGAACTCCCAGGTCGTGCGCGAGTAGTAGTCGAGCCCACGGACGAGCGTCGGCTCGAGCCGGTACTCGACCCCGGTTGCGTCGAGGTCGCGGCGTACGACGTCGAAGCGCGCGACGCACTCGGCGCACAGCGACTCGCCGATCTTCGGCGCCTCCGCGAGCGCGGCCCGCACCGCATCCGGCTTCGCCTGGAAGTTGTCGAAGACGCGCAGAGGGCTCGTCGCCGCCTTCTCGCGCGTCGCCTCGTCGAGCCGGGCCGAGTTCTCGGCGAGCCATGCGCGAAGCGCGTCGAGGTATGCGGGGCGGCACTCGCGGCAGCCGATCGAGTTCAGGTCGAGGCGGTAGCGCGTGACGCCGAGCCGCGCAAGCAGCGTGTCGTAGAGCTGGATGATCTCCGCGTCGACCGTGGGGTCGTCGCTCCCGATCGCCTCCACGGATGCCTGCCAGTGCTCGCGATAGCGCCCACGGCCCGGTGCGGAGTACCGGTACATGGGCGCGATGGTGAAGAGCTTCAGCGGCAGCGGCTCGCGCTGGAACCCGTGCTCGACGTACGCGCGGCAGATCGGCGCCGTCGCCTCCGGACGAAGGGTGAGCGACCGGTCGGAGCGGTCGGCGAACGTGTACATCTCCTTCTGGACGACGTCCGAGCCGGCGCCCGACGTGCGCTCGAAGAGCGCGGTGTCTTCGAAGACGGGCGTCGTGATCGGCCGGTATCCGTAGAGCGCGCACAGCCGCTCGATCTCGGACGTGACGCGGCGCCACTGCGGTTGCTCCGAGGGGATGACGTCGTGCGTGCCGCGGGGACGCTCGATCTTCGACGAGCGGCTCACGAAGTCCGCTCCGCCCGGAGCTCGGCGAGGAAGGGATTTTGGGCGAGCTCGTCACCGAGCGTGGTGACCGGGCCGTGACCCGGATAGACGAGGGTCTCGGGAGGGAGCGTCTCGACGAGGTGACGGATCGAAGCGAGGAGGGTCTCCCAGTTGGCGCCCGGCAGATCCGTTCGGCCCACCGAGCCCTGGAACAGCACGTCGCCTGAGAAGAGGTGGCCGTCGGAGTGGTACGCGAGGTGCGCGGGCGAGTGGCCGGGAACCGACAGCACCTCGAAGCCGATGCCTGCGAGCTCGAGGGTCTCGCCCCCCTCGAGCAGCACGTCTGCTGTGTACGGACGCAGCGCGACTCCGGCCGGCGTAAATCGCTCCGGGCTCTCCAGGAGCGTCCGCTCGCCGGCCGGCATGTGCACCGGAGCCCCCGTTCCCTCCGCGAGGTCGGCGACGCCGACGAGGTGGTCCCAGTGTCCGTGCGTGACGAGAATCGCGGTGCAGCTCGCTCCGAGACTCGCGAGCGTCAGCCGGAGCTCGGTGGCGTCGCCGCTCGGATCCACGACGACGGCCTCCGTCGCGGCCGCATCTGCGCGGACGACGTAGCAGTTCGTCCCGATCGGTCCGAGCGAGAGCTTGTCGACGCGCAGCGCCATCGCAGGCGTGGTCAGCTTCCGCGCCGTCCGTCGGCCTGATGCCGTGCGCGCCGCTGGGCACGCTCGTAGAAGAGGCGATCGAGGAAGTAGCTGAAGGGGACGAAGATCGCGACGATGAGCAGCGTCTGCGTGATCTTCGTGGTCACGGGCAGGCCGGGCGAGAGCAGGAGCACCGTCCCGAACATGATCGGCGCGAAGATCGCCCCGCGCCTGAACGTACGCTGCCACGAGGGCGCCTGGGGATCGCGCCGCGGAGATCTCCCGCGCGGCGTCTCCTTGTCGGAGGCCCCTTCCGGAGCGTCCAGCTCGTTGCCCTCGTCGTCGACCCACACGTAGTCGTGCCGGTGCTCCTTCGCCCGACGGCGCCGCTGTTTCTTCGTTGCCACTCGCGCGATTATGCCGAGCGGCTCCAGGCGATCCGCCCGCCTGCGACCACCGTGTGCACGACCGGCCCGCCGAGGTGGTACGCGAGATGGCGCCAGTCGTCCGCGGCGAGCAGGACGAGTTCGGCGTCGTACCCGGGAGCGAGCCGACCCTTGCGGTCGGCACGGGCAAGCACGTGCGAGGCGTTCACCGTGCAGGCAGAGAGCGCCTCCTCGGGCGACAGCGCAAGCTGTGTCGCCGCCAGCGAGCAGACGAGCGGAAGGCTCTCGCAGAAGGCACTGCCTGGGTTGAAATCGGTCGCGAGCGCGACCGCCGCGCCTGCGTCGACGAGGGCGCGCGCCGGGGGCATTGGTCGGTTCAGGAAGAGCGCGCTGGCGGGAAGTAGCACCCCGGTGACGTCGCTCGCGGCGAGGGCAGCGATCCCTTCGGGCCCGGTCGCCTCGAGGTGGTCGACCGACCGCGCCCCCAGCTCGATCGCAAGCGGGACCGCGCCTGCCTCGGTGAACTGATCGCCGTGCAGGCGGAGCGCGAGGCCCGCGCCCCGGCAGGCGACGAGGTACCGCCGTGCCTGGTCCGCGTCGAAGGCGCCTCGCTCGAGGAAGACGTCCGCGGCCTCCGCGAGCCGCGCTGCCTTCGGCAGCACCTCCGCAAGCAGGAAGTCGACGTAGGCGTCGGCGCCGTTCTCGGCGAACTCCGGCGGGACGGCGTGGGCGCCGAGCCAGGTTGCGACCCCGCCCGCGTCGCGAATTGCGCGCAGCTGGGCGAACTCCGTGTCGCGGTCGAGCCCGTACCCCGACTTCGCCTCGAACGTCGTCGTCCCGGCTTGCAGCATCCACGCGACGTGCTCTGCGAGCGCCGTGGCGAGCCCGTCCGGGCCGGCGGCGCGCGTTGCACGAACCGTGGAGACGATCCCGCCGCCGCGCGCGTGCAGCTCCTCGTACGTCGCGCCTCCAGCACGCAGCGAGAACTCGTCGACGCGGTCGCCGGAAAAGCAGGCATGGGTGTGGCAGTCCACGAGACCCGGAATCGCGGACAGCCCGCGGCCGTCGACCTCTTCGATGTCAGCCGGATGCGAGGCGAGATCGCGCATGCGACCGACCCCTGCGATGCGTCCGCCGTCGCAGAGGACGTATGCGTCCTCGATCACGGTGACGTCGCGCAACGCCGCGCCACGCAGCGGCGCGGTCGTCCCCGCCGGCGTCGCGACCTGCGCGAGGTCGCGGATCAGCAGCGAGCTCACGTCACGGACGGGAGGTCGAGCGCGTGGGCTCGCGCCGCCGCCAGGGCTTCCTCGTAGCCCGCGTCCGCGTGACGCGCCACTCCCGTGCCGGGATCCGTCGTGAGCACGCGCTCGAGGCGCTCGGCCGCGTCGTCGGTGCCGTCGGCGACGACGACCATCCCGGCGTGGATGGAGTTGCCGATCCCGACCCCGCCGCCGTGGTGGACGCTCACCCAGGTGGCGCCAGAGGCGACGTTCACGAGCGCGTTCAGGATCGGCCAGTCGGCGATCGCGTCGGAACCGTCCCGCATCGCCTCGGTCTCGCGATACGGAGACGCCACCGAGCCGGAATCGAGGTGATCGCGGCCGATGACGACCGGGGCCGAGACCGCACCCGAGCGGACGAGCTCGTTGATCGCGAGTCCCGCCTTCGCACGGTCGCCGTAGCCGAGCCAGCAGATGCGCGCAGGCAGCCCCTGGAACGCGATCCTTCCCGGTGCGAGCTCGAGCCACCGCTGCAGGAGCGTGTCGTCGGGGAAGAGCGCAGCGAGCTCTCGATCGATCGCGTCGATGTCGGACGGGTCGCCGGAGAGCGCCGCCCACCGGAACGGTCCGACGCCGCGACAGAACAGCGGCCGGATGTACGCCGGGACGAAGCCCGGATACGAGAACGCATCCGCCAGGCCCGCGTCGTGCGCCTCCCCTCTCAGGTTGTTGCCGTAGTCGAACACGTGGCTCCCGTCTCGCACGAACTCAGTCATCGCCCGAACGTGCGCGACGATCGACTCGCGCGCGAGGCGCAGGTACGCCTCCGGATCGCGCTCACGTAGAGCAGCCGCCTCCTCGAAGGGCACCTCGGCCGGGACGTAGCCCGTGAGTGGGTCGTGTGCCGCGGTCTGGTCGGTGACGAGGTCGAAGTGCTCGCCGCGCGCCGCCAGCTCCGGGAAGACCGTCGCCGCGTTCCCGAGCAGGCCGACCGAGAGCGCCCGCCGCCCCTCCGCCGCAGCGCGCACGCGCGCGACCGCGTCGTCGACCGAGTCCGCGACCTCGTCGAGGTAACGCGTCTCGAGCCGGCGCTCGATACGGCTCGGGTCGACCTCGACGCACAGGATCGCCGCGCCCGCCATGGTCGCCGCGAGCGGCTGCGCGCCGCCCATGCCGCCGAGGCCGGCAGTGAGGACCGTCCGTCCCGCGAGATCCGACGAGCCGAAGTGCTGCTCGCCCGCCGCAGCAAACGTCTGATACGTGCCCTGGAGGATCCCCTGCGTCCCGATGTAGATCCAGCTCCCGGCCGTCATCTGCCCGAACATCGTCAGGCCCGCCGCCTCGAGCCGCCGGAACTCCTCCCACGTCGCCCAGCGCGGGACGAGCAGCGAGTTCGCGATGAGGACACGCGGGGCCCACTCCCCCGTCCGGAACACCGCGACCGGCTTCCCGCTCTGGACGAGCAAGGTCTCATCGGGGCCGAGACGGAGGAGCGTGCGGACGATGTCCTTCAGTGCCTCGTGGCTGCGCGCCGCTCGACCGGAGCCGCCGTAGACCACGAGGCGCTCCGGATGCTCGGCCACGTCGGGATCGAGGTTGTTGAGGAGCATCCGCAGCGGCGCCTCGGTCTGCCAGCTGCGCGCGTTGAGCGTCGTGCCCCGCGGCGCGCGAACGGCGCTCAGGTCACCGCACAGAGCCTCGACGAGCCCTTCGTTCATGCGAGCGCGCCGACCTGCGACTCGGCGGCCTCGACGATCGAGCCGGAGCGGATCGCGTCGGCGACGAGCTCGATGTCCGCGCTCAGCGACCTGTCCTCTGTCAGACGCGGGGACAGCGCGCGCACAGCGTCGTGCACCGCACGCACACCCTCGCCCGGCGAGAGCGGCGCGAGGAACTCGACTCCCTGGGTGCCCGCGAGCAACTCGATGGCGAGCGTCCGCTCGACGTTGTCGAGGACGCGCAGCGCCTTGAGACCGGCCGCGTTCCCCATCGACACGTGGTCCTCCTGGCCCGCGCTCGTGGGGATCGAGTCGACACTCGCGGGATGCGCGAGCACCTTGTTCTCGGAGACGAGCGCGGCCGCGACGTACTGCGGGATCATGAATCCGGAGTTGAGGCCGCCCTCCTCGACGAGGAACGGCGGCAGCCCGTCGGAGAGCGTCGGATTGACCAGGCGCTCGACGCGGCGCTCGGAGATGCTCGCGAGCTCCGCGACCGCGATTGCCAGCGCGTCGAGGGCGAACGCGAGAGGCTGGCCGTGGAAGTTTCCGGCGGACACGATCAGCCCCTCCTCGACGAGCACGAGTGGGTTGTCGGTCGCCGCGTTGAGCTCGACCGCGACGGTCGCCTCGACGTAGTCCAGGAGGTCGCGGCACGCGCCGTGCACCTGGGGTGCGCAACGCAAGGCATACGCGTCCTGCACCTTGTCGCACCAGCGGTGCGACTCGATGATTGCCGAGCCGTCGAGAAGCCGCCAGACGTTCGCGGCCGCCTGTTGCTGGCCCCTGAGCGGACGCGCGTCGTGCACGGCCGGCAGGAAGCTCGTCCTCGACCCCTGCAGCGCCTCGAGCGAGAGCGCGCAGGCGAGGTCTGCGGTCGCAGCAAGGCGGCGCGCGCGCACGACGCCCAGCGAGGCCATCGCGGACATGAACTGCGTCCCGTTGACAAGCGAGAGCCCCTCCTTGCTCGCGAGCCGAATCGGCTGGAGGCCGACGGCCCGCAACGCTTCGGCGCCGCCGAGCAGCTCGCCATCGACGCTCGCCTGCCCTTCGCCGACGAGCGGAAGGGCGAGATGGGCCAGCGGCGCCAGGTCCCCGCTCGCGCCGACTGAGCCCCGCGCCGGCACGTACGGAAGCACACCGCGGTTCAGGCACTCGAGCAGGAGCTCGACCGTGGACACATGCGCGCCGGAGAACCCCTTCGCGAGCGTGTTCGCGCGCAGCAGCATCGCGGCTCGGACGACGTCGTCGGGATAGGGCTCGCCCACGCCGCACGCGTGGCTGCGGAGGAGCCGCAGCTGCAGCTCCTCGCCGAGCTCCTCCGGGATGTGCGCCGAGACGAACCGGCCGAAGCCCGTGTTGACCCCGTACGTGTGCTCGCCGTGCACGCTGTCCACGAGCTCGCGGGCAGCGACCATCCGCTTCCTCGCGGAGTCGGCGATGCCCGCCTCCTCCCCGTCCACCGCGACCGCCCAGACGTCCGAGAGGGTGAGATCCTCCCCGGTCAGGGCGATCGGCCGGCTCACGCCGCGAGTCTAGAGCGGAGCACGCGCTCGAGGATCCTCGACTCGTCGATGCCCGGAAGCTCGACCCCCGCCGCCGCAGCCGACGCGACGACGCGCTCCGGGACGAGCCCGACCAGCTCGCCGCCGGCTATTCGGACGCCGTGCTCACGCGCGAGCGAGCGCACGCGCTCGACGACCTCGTGCAGGGGCGCAGCGTCGACGTCGATGACGTTCATGCTCACCTGCACGCGTCGGGAGCCGGGAAGCTCGAGGCCGACGGCCTGGACTCCGGGCATCCCGCCGGTCGACTCACGCAACGCCGCGGCGACGTCACGTGCGATCGCCACCTGGTCGGTCGCGAGGTCGAGGTTGTACGCGACCAGGACGTGCCGGGCGCCTACGAGCACCGCACCCGAGCGCGGATCGATGTCGCGCGGGCCCTCGTCGGGCACGAGCTCGCCCTCGGCGACGCGGGCGCGCAGCTCCTCGAGCCCACCGCGCCGGAAGTGCGCCGGCCGCCTCCCGCCTCCCACCTCGCCGTAGAGGAACACCGGAAGGTGCAGCTCGCTTCCCACGCGAGCGGCGAGCTCGCGCGCAGCCTCGCCGGCCTGCGACATCTCGTGCGGAACGAGCGGCACCAGCGGGACGACGTCGGCGGCCCCCACCCGGGGATGGACGCCCACGTGCTCGCGAAGGTCGATTCGCTGGGTCGCCTCGCCGATGCCCGCGAGCAACGCCTCGATCAGCGGGTCGACGTCGCCGGCGAGCGTGAAGACCGAGCGATGGTGGTCGGCGTCCGAGTGGACGTCCAGGAGCTCGACACCTCGCGCGAACGCATCACCGATCGCCGAGACGGCCTCGGGCCTTCTCCCCTCGGAGACGTTGGGCACGGCCTCGAGCACGATCCGTACCCTACGAGGCCGTGCCCGACGACGAGGAGCCCCGAAGCACGGCAGACAGCGGCTGGCGCACCTTCGTGCGCCTCCTCGGCTTCCTGCGCCCGTACCGGGCGTCGCTCGCCGTCTCGTCGGCGCTCGCGATCCTCTCGCAGGTCGGCAGCATCCTCGCGCTCGTCCTCGTCGGGATGGTCGTCAACGAGCTCCAGGGAAGCCAGGACACGCAGCTGCTGGTGCTCGAGATCGGCGGCATTGTCGCGCTCGGGCTCGTTCGCGGCGCGCTCATGTACGGCCGCCGCATCATCTCCGGCAGGCAGGCGCTCGGCGTCGAGTACGACCTGCGCGACGAGCTCTACTCGCACTTCCTGCGCTTGTCGTTCGGGTTCTACGACCGGAGCCAGACCGGCCAGCTCATGTCGCGGGCCACGATCGACTTGCAATCGGTGCGCTTCTTCCTCGGCTACGGCCTCATCTTCTTCGCCCAACACGTCGTGACGATCGTGGTGGTCACGGGAGCGCTCTTCTTCTACAGCTGGAAGCTCGCCCTCGTCGCGCTCGCGCTGACGCCGATCATCGCCTTCACGGCCTACCGCTACAGCCACGTCTCCCAGCCCGTCCTCCGGGAGGTGCAGCAGACGCTCGCGGAGGTCGCGATCGTCGCCGAGGAGTCGATCACCGGCGTCCACGTCGTCAAGTCGTTCGCTCAGGAGGAGCGGCGATCGCGGCACTTCGACGGCGCAGCGAACACCGTATTTCGCCAGACGCTCGCGGCGAACAGACAGCGGGCGCTGTACGTCCCGCTGCTGACGTTCCTCCCGCTCGTCGCCCAGGCGCTCGTGCTCCTCGCGGCGGGACGCATGGTCGTCTCCGGCTCGCTGACGCTGGGAGCGTTCTTCACCTTCAACCTCCTCCTCGCGATGCTCGTCATGCCGCTGCGGATGCTCGGCATGTGGATCGGTCAGGCGCAGCGCGCTATTGCGGCCGGGAAGCGCATCTTCGAGGTCCTCGACGAGCCCGAGGAGATCAGCGACCGCCC